>DATLUK010000001.1:0-5018 GCA_035533195.1 Acidimicrobiales bacterium
GGCCCTGGCGGGCTACCTGGAAGAAAAGAAAGCGGCCCGCGGCTAGAGAGCTGCGCCTCGACCGGGTTCTGGACGGCCACGGACCCAAGGACTCTTACGGCCGGGGCCGGTCGAGGCGCCGTCTCTTTGACCACCCCTACCGAGGCCGGTGGTGGGCCTCTTTGGCTGCGGCCCGGCGCTCGGCGCGGTTAGGGACGGCGGCCGGGCGGAAGGAGCGCCAGCGTTCGAGCTCGGCCGCCTGGTCGGTCACCATCGCCTCGAGCCGGCGGATCCGCTCCCGCAGTATCTCCACGTTGGTGCTCCGGGCCGCTGCCGGCCTGGGGCCTCCGACGTTCAGCCGGCTAAGGGCGAGCTGCGCCTCGACTTCCGCCGCCCGGGCCCGCTCCTCTGCCTTCGCTGCCCTGCGCTCGGCCTTAGCCAGGACCACCTCGAGCTTGTGGATCGTCTCGAGCGCTCCATCAGCGGCCAGGGCCCGCTGCCGATCGGCCAGACGAGCCCGGTAGGCGCCCTGGCGCTCGGCGTTGCTGGCATAGACCCGCTCTCTGGCCAAACCCCCCCCAAAGTCGGACACACCTTTGCATCTCCGATCCAAAGGTAACGTTACGACGCCCGGCCCGACCGGCCCCGCCCCGGGGATGGGGGCCGTCACGATGCCATCTCCGCCAGCCGGCGGCGCGCCTCGCGCATCTCAGCGGAGATGGGTTGGACCACCTTGGCCATCGTGGCGAACCGGGTCCACGCCGGGTCGTGTTGGTCGGCCGGGCCCAGCAGGTCGACGGCCTCTCCCGCACTTGCCGGGAGCGTGGACGGATCGACGGCGCACACGGTCAGCCCTACGGCCCGGGCCACCATCGCGGCGTGGGCGACGGACACGCCGACCAGGCCGAGGAACTCCCAGCGAGGCTCGTTTTTGTGGTGGGAGATGGCCCAAGCCCGGGATGAGGTCAGGTTGCAGGCCCGATCCCCCGAGCGCCCGGGGACGCCGGCCAGCATGGCGGCCAGGGCCTCGGGGACGTCGGCCAGCAGCTCTCCGCCGGTGCCGGCACCGGCGGTGTGCAGGATCACCACGTGCTTTCCATCGCCGGCGGATGCCTTCACGTGGCGGCCTCCGTGCCGGGCGATCTTCTTCGTCAGGCTGGCCACGGCGGACTTGAGCACCACGTGGCGCCGGGCGGTCGAGCCTTCTTCGGCGAAGTGCTCGGCGTGGATCGCGCCCACCTTGGCCTCCCAGCGGGCCCGGCACCGGGGGCAGCTGAGCTGGCCGCACGCGAACCTCATCGCCCGGTGGATCGCGGGGTTGTCGATGTTCCGTAGGTAGAGGACCCTCCCACAGGCGACTTCGGCCTCGGCCTCGGGCAGCACGTCGACCTCCTCGACGGCGGGCAGGGCCCCTGACCTGCGGTTATGTCCACGTTTTGGGATCAAAGGATCTATACGAGAAACGTGGACATCTTCCCTGGTCAGGGGGGGTGCGGCCTTGGGCGCCGGCTTGGCTGCCCGGCGAGCTGCCCGGTCAGCAGACTTCGCCTGGGCCTCGGCCACCCATCCGGGCAGGTCGGCCCCGGTGGCCCGGGCCCACTCGGCCTCGGACTCGGCCTGGCGCTTGGCCGCCACCTGGTCAAGCAGGACCTTCCGGGCGCCCGGGTCGAGCCGGTCGGCCTTGACGCTCACCACGGCGGCCAGCTCCTCAGCGTCCAGCGCGCCCAGCAGGGCCATGATCGCCTCGGCGGTCGGCCGGTCACTGGCGGTCAATGGCGGTGAATATCCGCCACTGGCGGATGATGCTGGCCTATCGTTTCCGAAGGCAGATACTCTTTTGGTCACGTCTTTCCTTCAGAGGGTCAGACATCGAAGGCTCCCGATTCCTGTCGGGGGCCTTCGCTCGTTTCAGCGAGCGGCCCACGGCCTTCGATGTTGGGTGGGTGGGGACTAGGCGCTGAGCGCCTCCTCCTCGGCCAGCAGGGCGTCGAGGGCCAGGCGGATCACCTCGGACATGGAGCAGCCGCGTCGAAGTGCTGCGCGGGTCAGTCGAGAGCGTTGCCCGGTCGGAACGCGAAGCGCGATCCGGTCGGCCTCGCCACCTGCAGGACTCAGGGGTTTTTGCGCCATGCGTCGGACTCTCGCGTACCGGCAGGCCGCGCGCGCGGATGCTCTGGAAGGGCCGAATCAGGCGAACACGATTGCAACGTGTCAAGGGGCCCGAAAACCGTCCTCCACGTTGCCCGTAGAGGCGCTACCTCAACCGGACCGGGTAGGTAGTGCGGGCCGTTTCGCCGTCCCAGCCTGTCCGCCAGGACCAGACGGACCAGTCCACAGACTTGCACCACTCGGTGTCCGAGAAACCCGGACAGGGACGCACACACACCAATGCACCCGTCTGTCGAACAATTGGTCGATCCCCCCGACGTCCGGGTTTTCAGGACAGCGGCCCGAAAAGCGGGCTCTACGTTGGCGCCTGCGCCTCTGAATCGACCGGGCCGGGGTGATGCGGGCAAGTTGGCGGATTCAGGGAAGGCGGATGCTATGTCCCGACTGGGAGCAGACCGATGCTGCTGTCTCTACGTAGTCGGAAAGCTGGCTCGCTGAACTGGCGTGGGGGCCGACGTTGGCCAGGACGCCGACGGCGATTCGAATGTTGGGCGACGCAGCGTGAGCCGCCGTGGTCCTCAACGACGCCAAGTCGGCGTTAGCCTGTCCGAAGCCGCCGGCCTTCACGTCATCCGAGAACCGATGCACCCCGTCACAGGCGCGGGCGTTGGAGGCGTCGGCCTGCGCCGGTTGCCACCAGGTTCGATAGGCGTAGTAGCCGATGCCGGCGAAGAAGGCTCCAGCAACAGCTAGGACGACCAGCCCGGTTACGAATCCGCCAAGGCCTCGCAGGGCACGTTGGAAGATATTGGCGCTCGGAGGTCCCTTGTAGGCATAGGGGTTGGAGCCTGAGCCCGTGGGGTCACTCACCGACGCCACCAGCGCCGGCGCACCGCGGGTGCAGAGGTGTATGGGCCGGCCTGTGCATCAGGTGTGCTGCCAGTGCGCCCCGTTCCAAGCGCGACCAGGGCGAGGCGTAGGGCCTCGTTTGTGGCAGCACGTTCGGAGGCGACGGCCTCGGCAACTTCGGCACGCCGGCGCCAGTCGGCCAGCTCGGCCTGGAGGGAGGCGATGGTGTCGGGAGCGACCTCGGCGGCCTGGTGGTCGACCTTCGACACGTTGGGGCTCAGCCCGGCGCCGATCAGGTCAGCGACGGGGATCACCCACGGCCCGTCGTCGGGCCCGGTGCGCCCGGCGGTCCGGTGGGCGTTGGGGAACTCCTCGGCGTCGAGGCGCCGGCGGATGGTGCGCCGGTCGACCCGGCAGGCGGCGGCGGCTTCGGAAAGGGTCAGCTCGGGCCGGGTGGGCTCGCTCATGCCGCGGCAACATGGCGGACGGTGCTGGCGTGCCAGCGGCTCCCACCCTGTGCTGTGGGCACGGCCTCGGCGTTGAGGGCGTCCGCTATGGCCCGCAGGGACCGACCAGCGGCCCGCTCGGAGCAGATACGGGCTCGGACGGCCGGCGCAAGGGTGCGAGGGCGTCCCAGGACGACGCCAGCGGCCCGCTTCTGCGCCAGGGCGGCCCGGGTGCGCTGGCCGATCAGCCGGCGCTCGTATTGGGCAAAGGCGGCGATCACCGTGGCCATCAGCTCCCCGGTCGGTGTGGTCGTGTCCACGTTGACGTCCAAGGCGACCAGGGCCCAATGCCGGGCGTCGGCTCGGGCCATGAGGGAGGCGAAGTCGAGGACGGAGCGGGCCAGGCGGTCGAGCTTGGCGGCCACCAGGACGTCAGCCCCCCCGGCGTCAAGGGCGGCGCAGGCACCGGCCAGCTCGGGGCGGTGGTCGAGGCTCTTGCCGGACACGGCCGGGTCTGAGGCGATGCGGACCAGCTCCCAGCCTCGGTGCTCACACTCGGCCCGGATGGCGGCCTCCTGGTCGGCCAGTCCGGCGCCTGACTCGACCTGTCCGGCGGTGCTGACTCGGGTGTATCCGATCGCTCGCATACCGACACTGTACAGCAATCGTCCGTTTGCTGTTCACTACCCATGGCGTGACCGGGTGGCGTGCCATCGGTCTGACCCTGTGCGGGGTAGTGACTGGGTGGCATTAGCCCAGTTCAGAGACATGACAGGCGCCCGCAGCGGGAGGGGCACCGTCCTATGGTGACGTAAGGGGGCGCCCTGTGGCGGCCTGTGACTACCGGCGGCCTTGGCTGCCCGGCCGGGCAGGCCCGGGCGCAGGTAGAAAGTCCCTGCTCGGGGTAGTGGCGGGACCCTCGGAGGGTGACAGCAGCCTGTGACGGGGAGGCTGATGGGCTCTTGCCCTGGCCAGCTTTTCGCATTACAATAATTGCCGGTGGTGGAGATCTACCGGACAGCCCGGCGGCACGGCATCACCGACGAGGACACCCTCCACGCCATCGACCGAGCGATCGTCATCGTCGAGCAGGACGAGGAGCGCACGCTCTACCTCGGCCCGGCCCGGGCCGGGAACCTCTTGGAGGTGGTGACCCTTGAGCGGGTCGGCTCCGAGCCCCTCGCCATCCACTCCAGCCGCATGACCGAGCAGTACCGACACCTTCTCCAAGGCTTGGAGGCAGACGATGAGTAACCACGGCATCACCCCCACGGGGCGGGAACTGACTGACGAGGTCCTTGAGCAGCTGGCCGATGAAGCCGCCGCCGGACTCGACACCAGCAAGGCAAAGACGATCCGCCGCGGACGGGGTCGACCTCGCATCGGCGCTTCGCCCGGTGAGACCTTCCCGGTTCGTCTCGAGCCCGAGCTCCGCCAGCGCCTCGACAGCCAGGCCCTTTCCGAGGGGCGACCCGCCGCCGCCCTAGTCCGGGAGGCCCTGGCGGGCTACCTGGAAGAAAAGAAAGCGGCCCGCGGCTAGAGAGCTGCGCCTCGACCGGGTTCTGGACGGCCACGGACCCAAGGACTCTTACGGCCGGGGCCGGTCGAGGCGCCGTCTCTTTGACCACCCCTACC
>DATLUK010000002.1:0-2940 GCA_035533195.1 Acidimicrobiales bacterium
GTCGCCAGCTACATCAACTTCTACAACCACCAACGCCGGTGCACCAAGGCCGGCAACCTCAGCCCCATCCGCTACGAGTTAGCTTTGGCCCCCAGGCCACAAGCGGCCTAACCGCGTGTCCACAATCTCTGGGCAACCTCACTCCTCGCTTCGGGCCAGGGCGTCGGCTATGCCCACCGAAGCCCCCCGGCCCGGGTCCCGGAGTCGGCCCAAGAGGATCACGGTGGCGATGACCGGCACAGCCAGGACGATGAAGGTCCCCCGCCAGCCGACGGTGGCCCCGACGACGCCGGAGACGGGCCCGGCCACCAGGCCGATGGCGCCGCTGGCGAAGAGATAGAAGGTCCAGGTGATGCCCATGGCACTGGGCGGGTAGTAATCGGTGATCAGGCTGGAGTGGGTCGGCGTGTTGATGAGCTGGCCCAGGCCGACCCCGAACAGGAGCACCGAGAACAGCCAGAAGGTCGGGGACAGGCCCAGCCCGATCCCGATGACACCGACGGCCAGGGTGCCGAACATGGCCAGGCGGACCCGGTTGGTTCGGTCGGCCCAATAGCCCATGAAGGGCGAGGCCACCGCCGGGAGGACGGAAGTCAGGGTCTGGACGGTGATGAAGGTCTGGTTGGAGAGATGGAAGGTGTCCCGGATGTTGGGACCGAGGATCCCCACCCCGATGACGGTGAAGCGCTCGATGGCGTAGGCCATCATCAGAATGAAGACGGGCCCGAGCCCGGTCGGGCCCACCGAGGAACGCAGGGTGGCGTAGTAGCCGCGGGGCCCGCGGGTGGCCGCCACCGCCGGCGGGGCGGTCAGGTTGGCATCGGCCTGGCTCATCGGCCCCCCACCTCGGTCAACAGCTCCAGTCCGGCCGCCTCCGGCTCGGCCAGCGGCTCCGGTTCGGGCGGCAGGTTGAGCGAGTCCGCCACCGACTCCGGCTCTCCCCGGACCGCGGCCATGTCGGCCACCAGGCTGGGCACGATCAGGCCGCGTCGGTCGGCCACCCAGCGCAGCAGGCGGTCCCGACCCAGGAAGATGGCCGATCCCACCCCGCCGGGGAGGAACATGAGGATGAAGATGAGGCCGGCGCCGCTGCCCAGCAGGGTCAGGATGCCCTGGAAGGACTGGGGCACCGAGCTGGTCAGCCAGCTCAGGCCCTCCAGGTAGAAAGCGCCAGCAAAGACGCCCGTCATAGAACCCAGCCCGCCGATGACCACCATCACGAACACGTCGAGGCTGGACTGCGGGTCGGCCGAGCCCGAATACAGGTACTGCTGGCGGCCCAGGATGAGCACCCCGGCCACGGCGGCCAGGAAACCGGAGATGGCGAAGGCGGTCAGCTTGGCCCGGGTCAGGTTGACCCCATAGGCCTGCACGCCCCGCTCGTTCTCCCGCACCGCGATCAACACCCGCCCGGTTCGGGTGTTGCGCAGCCCGGTGACGGCCACCATGCACACCAGGAGCACGGCCAGGGAGAAGTAGTAGTAGCGGTTGGAACCGTCGAGGGAAACGCGCCCGAAGAGGGGCAGGCGGGGGATCTGGGTGAAGGCGCCCGGGATCCAGGAGAAGTGGCCTGACGAGAGGAAGTAGAAGTTGGCCCCGAAGCCGAAAGCCAGCGTGGCCGCCGCCAGCATGAGTCCCCGGATGCGCAGGGCGGGTACCCCGACGGCTATAGCCACCACCGCCCCCAGCACTCCCGCCAGCAGCAACTCCAGAGTGATGTCGATGTGCCAGTGCAGGGTCATCCAGGCCCCGGCGGTGGAGCCGACCCCGACGAAGCCGAACTGGCCCAGGCTGATCTGGCCCGTCCAGCCCACCAGCACCCACATGGACAGTCCGATGATCAGATAGGCGCACAGGAAGCTGGCCAGATCGGTGCGGGCCGAGCCGATGAGGTGAGGCACCGCCAGGACCAAGACGGCGCCGGCCAGGGCCAACGCGGCGCGTACCCAGCGGATCTCGGGCAGGCGGGTCAACTCCGGGGGGATGGGGCGCACCTCTCGGAGGGCGGCCCACGTGGACAGTCCGGCTGTCTCCGCTCGGGTGGCCAGGCGGCTGCGCTGGAACAGAAGAGCCAGGAGGATGACCAGGAACAGAACGACATTGACGATGTCGGAAGAACCGGTGTGCCAGACCACCGACTGCTGGACGACGCCGAGCAGGATGGCGGCGCCGGCTATCACGGGCATGTTCTCCATCCGCCCCAACACGGCGGCGGTGATGGCCAGGAGGAGAACGGAAAGTCCCAGCGGGGAGCCGATGGACAGCCCGACCACGCCGGCGTTGAGGATGATGGCGATGGTGGCCATGAGCGAGGCCACGCCCCAGACGACCAGGTTGACCCGCTTGACCGGCACGCCGAGCAGCGAGGCCCGGTCGGAGCTCTCGGCGCAGGCGCGCACGGCCACGCCCATGTTGGTGCGGTTGAGGAAGAAGGCCAGGCCGGCGATGACCACGGGGATCATGACCATGGCCAGGATGTCGTTGCCGTAGAAGCGCACGGCGCCGACGTTGAAGTGGAAATTGAACGGGGAGGGGAAGGTCTGGGGCGGCGCCGTCGAGCCGAACCACCCCGGCAGTCCGACCTCGACCACCGTGAGGAGCTGGGAGATGCCGATGGTCACTACGGTGAGGACCAGGCGAGGCGCCTTGGAGAAACGGCGGATGATGACGAACTCGACCACCAGACCCACCACCACCCCCGAGACCAGCCCGGTGGCGATGGCCAGCGGATAGGGCCAGTGGGAGACGGCTAGCAGCATGACGGTCAGTGATGCCGGGGCGCCGCCCATGTCACCCTGAGCGAAGTTGATGATCCGGTTGGCCCGGTAGACCAGGGCCACGCCCAGGGCCAGCAGCGAGTAGAGGCCGCCGATGACGGCGCCTTTGAGGATGACCCCGACGGGCGGATCCCAGAGCCGCTCCACCATCCAGTACAGGGCC
>DATLUK010000003.1:0-9299 GCA_035533195.1 Acidimicrobiales bacterium
GGGGCACCGGAAGGCCCAGCACGGAGGTCATCTCAGCCAGGTTGGCTCCCTTGCCCCCGAGCAGCTCCTTCATAGCCATCGGCGGACGGCGGTGCTTGTGGTCAAAGGCAAAGGCGTAAGGCAAGACGGGCTCTCCTGGGGACGAACTGGCTGTCAGCCTAATGGGGTCGACCCCCTGACCCCCTCGGTGGGCGAGGTCGGTCGGTCAGAGCCCCAGGCGGCGGAAGACCTCGTGGACCAGATCCTCGATCGGTACCCGGGACTGGTCGGTGGTATCCCGGTCCCGGATGGTCACGGCCGAGTCCTCCAGGCTGTCGAAGTCCACGGTTATGGCCAGCGGCGTGCCGACCTCGTCCTGGCGCCGGTACCGCCGTCCGATGGACTGGGTTTCGTCATAGTCGCACTGGAAGTGGGGCTGGAGCCGTCCCAGCACGGATCGGGACAGCTCAACCAGCGGCTCCTTCTTGGACAGCGGGAGCACGGCCACCTTGTAGGGCGCCAGACGGGGATGAAGGCGCAAGACGGTGCGGGCCTCGCCTCCGACCGTGTCCTCCTCGTAAGAGGAGAGCAGGAAGATCATCATGGCCCGGGTGGCCCCTGCCGCCGGCTCGACCACGTGCGGGACGTACCGCTCCCCGGTGGCCTGATCGAAATACTCGAGCTTCTCCCCCGAGTGCTCGGCGTGCTTGCGCAGGTCGAAGTCGGTCCGCTGGGCGATTCCTTCGAGCTCGCCCCAGCCCCACGGAAACTCGTATTCGATGTCGGCCGTCCCCGAGGAGTAGTGGCTGAGCTCATCGGTCTCGTGGTGGCGCAGGCGCAGCTTTTCCCCCGGTACGCCGAGACCGGTGTACCAAGCCATTCGCTCCTCGCACCAGTACTCGAACCACTTGGGCCCGTCGCCCGGCGGGACGAAGTACTCCATCTCCATCTGCTCGAACTCACGGGTCCGGAACACGAAGTTGCCCGGCGTGATCTCGTTGCGGAACGACTTGCCGACCTGGGCGATCCCGAAGGGCGGCTTCTTTCGGGATGTCTGGAGGACATTGAGGAAGTTGACGAACATCCCCTGGGCCGTTTCCGGGCGGAGATAGGCCACATTGGAATCGCCCTCGACCGGGCCCACGTGGGTCTTGAACATCAGGTTGAAGGCGCGGGGTTCGGTCAGATCGGTCGAGCCGCAGTTCGGACATACGCCCTCGATCTGGTCCTCCCGCCAGCGCTCGTGGCACTTCCGGCAGTCGACCAGCGGGTCGGTGAAGGTGGCCACGTGGCCCGATGCCTCCCAGACCTTCGGGCTGGAGAGGATGGCGGCATCGATGCCGACCACGTCGTCGCGCATCTGGACCATGGAGCGCCACCAGGCGTCCCGGACGTTACGGAGCATGAGCGAACCCAGCGGCCCGTAGTCATAGGTCGAGCGGAAACCGCCGTAGATCTCGCTGGAGGGAAAGACGAACCCGCGCCGCTTGCACAGGTTGACGACGCGTTCCATAAGATCGTCGGACGGGGCCATCCGGGGAGGATACCGGGCCGTCCCCCCGGTCCCGGAGGCGTTTTCAGGCCCTGTCCAGGACCCCCAGGCTGCGCAGCCGGCGCTCCAGATGGTGCTCCATGGCCCGGGACGCCAGCACCGAGACATCGTGAGCGCCCGGTGGGTCCGGATCGGTGAGGACCCCGGAGAGGCCTCCACCCAGGATCCTCCGCATGAGGTGGAGGGCCTCGGGGCTGAGGGCCGGGCCCCGCCGGCACTGGCGGCAGAGGGCGCCACCCTCCTCGATGTCGAAGGCGACCAGCTGGGCATCGGCACCGCAGGACGCGCACTGGTCGAGGACAGGCTCGAAGCCTTCCAGGGCCAGGAGCTTCAAGAAGAAAGAGGGCACCACCATGGTCGAGCGGGACGACGCCAGCGCCCGCAGGGCACCGACCAGCATGGCGTACAGACGGGGGTTGGACTGGCGCTCCTGGGCCACCTGGTCGACTGCCTCGAGCATGGCCGTGGCCATGGTGACGGCCTCGAGGTCCTCCCGCACGGAGCGGAAGTGCTCAATCGATTCGGCCTGGGTGATGATGTCCAGCTCGCGGCCCTGGTAGAGCAGCAGAGCGGCGTGGCTCAGCGGCTCGAGCCGGGCCCCGAAGCGGCTCTTGGTCTTGCGGACGCCCTTGGCCACGGCCCGCACCTTTCCGTGGGACTCGGTCATGAGGGTGACGATCCGGTCGGCTTCGCCCAGACGGATGGTCCGTAGAACGACCCCGCGGTCACGGTAGAGATTCATCGCCTCCGGACCCTCCGCTTCTTCTCCTGCACCCCCCCGAAGCGGCGGCTGCGGCTCTGGTACTCCCGGATGGCATCGAAGAGGTCCTCCCGGCGGAAGTCGGGCCACAACACGTCGGTGAAGACCATCTCGCTGTAGGCCACCTCCCAGAGCAGGAAGTTGGACAGGCGGTACTCCCCCGAGGTCCGGACCACCAGGTCGGGATCGGGCATGTCGGGCTGATAGAGCCGGGCCCGGATGGCCTTTTCATCGACCTTGCCCACCGCCACATTCTCGGCTACCAGCCGTCGCACGGCGTCGATGATCTCGGCCCGGCCTCCGTAGTTGAAGGCGAAGTTGAGGGTCATGCGCCGGTTGGCGGCGGTCAGGGCCTCGGACTGCTCGATGTGGCGAAGTAGGCGGCGGGGGACCCGCCAGTCCCGCCGCCCGGAGAAGAGGATGCGCACGCCCTTGCCATTGAGGTCGTCCCGGTGGCGGGTGAGGATCTGCTCGTTGAAGTTCATAAGGAAACGGACCTCATCGACCGGTCGGGACCAGTTCTCGGTGGAAAAGGCGTAGACGTTCAGCCAGGACAGGCCGACGTCCAGGGCTCCTTCGACGGTGTCGAAGAGGGCCTCCTCCCCGGCGGCGTGGCCCTCGGTCCGGGCCAGACCCCGCTTTTCGGCCCACCGGCCGTTGCCGTCCATCACACAGGCGACATGGGCGGGCACCCGGCTCATGTCGATGCCTTCGATGCCCACCGCCTCAACCACCTCACTCGACCCGGACCCCGGCGAAGCTAGCCCTCCCCGCCCCCCATCCCGAGGAGCCTCTCCAGCTCGGCGTGGCCCCGGCGCAACTCGGCGGCCACCTGCCCGGGCCGGGCCAGCCCGATCCCTTCCGCCCGCAGGGCGGCCCGGAGCTGCTGGGCGGAAGGACGGCCCATGACGGACGCGACCAGATCCACCCAGAGCCGGGCCCACTGGGGACCGTGGGGCTTGGCCCACAGAATGGGCTGGGCGGCCACGTGGGCCAGCTCATGGAGAACGGTGAGCGGGCGCCGGGACCAGGGCGGCAGATGGAGGATGTGGGAGACCCCGGCTTCGCTCAGGACTGGCTCGTGCCACGCCGGTGCCGCCTGGCCGGCGCCCGGCTGGGGGTCCAGGCCCACCTCGCTGACCCCGGGCGCCCATCTCTGCCACCAGTCCCCGGTCAGGACCGAGTTCACGAAGCCGGAGACCTCCTCCACCCCGGACAACTCCGCTCCCCCCTCGAGCGCCCCGCTGGCCCGGTAGACCATCCGGTCCCGCTCGGTCAGAAGCTCCAGATCGGGGCCGGCCGGGCCCACCTCGGCCGACATCAGCGCCCCGGCCGACAGGTCGAGCATCCGGCCCACCCGGATGATCTCGGAGGTGAGCGGGCGCACCCGGCCCGACAGCCGGGCCCGCCAGGCCCGGGGGCTCAGCCCGAGCTGGCCGGCCACATCGGCGGTCGAAAGGCCCTGATCGGCGGCGGCCGTCGCCACCAACTCAGCCCAGGGCGGGCGGGGCGGGGCCTTCTGCACCGGCAAAGTCTGACCGGGGACCAGCGGGTCGGGGGTGACCGGGGCCGCGGGGTTCCACCGAGGCGGTCGGGGATCGGGGGCTAGGAGGACACGACCAGGTGGAGGGTGTAGGTCTGGGTCGGCTGGTTCTGGCCGGGCGGGTAGTACCCGGCCACGAAGCCGGTGGTGTGAGCCGAGAGAGCCTTGAAGGTCCACGCGTAGGTGACCGGTTTGCCCACGATCGGTCCGGCTCCGGGGGTCGTAGTGCTGCTGCTGCTGGTGGTGGTGGTGGTGGTGCTCGACTCCCCCTCGTAGCGGAACACGACCGGGTTGGGCTGTCCGGTCATCTCCCACTGATAGCCGCATCCCCCGCACCCGGAGAGGACCACCTCCAGCGTGTCCCCGACATGCAGATCGATGGTCTGGCCGTTGTTGGCTGACCCGGCCGTCACCGTCCTGGGCGGGGTGGTGGTGGTAGCGGTGCGTACGGTCGTCGAAGTGGTGGTGGCCCGGGCCGCGTTGCTCGACGTGGTCGAGCTCGACACGGCCGCCGAGGTGGTGGAGGTGCTGATGCTCGGCGCCGTCGTTGGCACCGACGTGGTAACGGAGTGAGTCGCCTTAGCGGGCGAGGACGAGCACCCAGCCAGTCCGATGGACGCCACCGCGACTGCGGCGCCAACCAGCATCCCCAGCCTTCCAGCCCCCGGCACGGGCAGGATGGTAACCAAAGTCCCCTCTGCCCGCTACCTCCTGCAGTCGGCGCGCCCTACCGGGCGGCTTTGGCCCTGGCCACCGCCCGGCTCTTCGGCGTGGCCAGCGGCCGCGCCCCGTGGGGGGTCACCCATTGCTCCAGGAGCCGGGCCGTGGCCCTGGCCACTTCCTCCACCGCCCGCTCGAAGACCTCCTCGTTCGCCTTGGAGGGGACCCGCGCTCCGGCCACCTTGCGCACGTACTGGCGGGACGCCGCTTCCACCTCGGTGGGAGTGGCCGGCTGCTCGCCCCGAAGGACCACGATGCTTCGACACATGGACCCATGCTCGCGCCGGCCGTCACCCCCGACCGGTACCTTCCGAGGGTGCCATCGGACGACTTCATCGCCTCCTCGCTGGCCCGGGTGACCGCGGGGGCGAGGCCCGCCCTGGGCAGGTGGACATGGCCCAGGCCGTCGCTAGAGCCCTGAGCTCGCGTCGCCACCTGGTGGTCCAGGCCGGAACCGACACCGGTAAGTCCCTCGCCTATCTGGTCCCGGCCATCCTGTCGGGCCGGCCGGTGGTGGTGGCCACGGCGACCGATCGTTCCAGTGTTACGTACGATCATTCGTAGGATCATGCGCTATACTGGTGGGATGCGACAGACGACGAGGACCTATCAGGCGACCGACGTCGCCCGGCGGAGCCGGGAGGTACTCGATTCCGGGCGGGCCGGGGGAACACTGATCCGGGACAAGGACGGAGTCGTCCTCTTGCTGGCACCGGCCGAGGAGGTGGCCCGGGGCGAGGAGCTCACAGAGGTTGCGGGCGACTTCGTGCGCCTACACCGGGCCCTGGGTGCCAAGAGTCGCGATGTCGGCGCCTACGGCGGGTTTGGCTGGCTTTCGGTTTTCCCCCTCGAGGACCAGCGCCTCTTTGCCGAGGAGTTGGAAGGCCCCCTGCTGCTCGCCCTCTCGGGTGGGCCGGTGGAACCCCTCCGAGACCTGATCTCCGACTGGCGAGCCACGGCCGAGCTCTGGGCTGACGAAGCTCTGCGCGCAGAGCTACTCGAGCCGGTGGACGAGCCCCTGCACGACGTCACCCTCTAGGAGTGGCCCCTCCACGGCCCAAGAAGGCGCCGGCAGCGACGGAGCCCTGGGCGGTCAAGCCAGCCACCGCTCGGGCCCTCAAGGAATGGACCGAGGCCACTACGGCCGAGCCCAACCTCATGACGGCCGAACGGGACCGTCTGCGCGCCCGGCCAATGGATCGATCCCGCAATCCGAGGCGCACGGGACCCCTGGCCGGCCCGCTAGCCACCCGTCGGGTCGGGACCAAGACGCTGCCCCAGTGGCAACATGAACTCACCGCCGCCGGTCGGATCTGGTACTGCCCGGACAAGGACGAGCGGATCGTGTGGGTGACCAAGGTCAGTCTGAGCCACCCAAGGGAAACAGACTGACTGGTCGAGCTCGAGCAAACGGGACAGCGTGAGCTGTCTCAGCCCGCCAGTACTTTTGCCCCCGTGCCCTCCGACGCCGACATCGTGGCCGCACTGGCCAAGGTGACCGGAGCTCTGCCTGGTGGTGGGGAGGCCCGCCCCGGACAGGTTGAGATGGCGCTCGCCGTGGCCAAGGCCATCCGCACCGAACGGCATCTGGTCGTGCAAGCTGGGACCGGAACCGGGAAGTCGCTGGGTTACCTGGTCCCCTCGATCCTCCTAGGTGCAAATCTGGTGGTGGCCACGGCCACCAAGGCGCTCCAGGATCAGCTGGCCCGGAGGGACCTGCCCCTGGTGGCCTCGGCCCTGGGGGCGGACGTGACCTTCGCCGTGCTCAAGGGCCGGAGCAACTACCTCTGCCGCCAGCGCATGGTGGAGATGGAGGGCGCCCCGGACCAGCTGGACATAGGGGAGGGTCGGGACGGCGCCGGAGCGGCTCCTGGAGCCAATCTGGGCGAGCTGGGCCGCCAGGTGCGCCGCCTGCTGGAGTGGGGCAAGTCGACCACCACAGGAGATCGGGCCGAACTGGAATTCGAGCCTCGGCCCTACGCCTGGTCGGCTTTGAGCGTGACCGCCAGCGAGTGTCCCGGGGCCAGCCGGTGTCCGATGGGCGAGGAGTGCTTTTCGGAGGAGGCCCGGCGCCGGGCGGCAGCGGCGGATGTGGTGGTGGTCAACACCCACCTGTACGGCGCCCACCTGGCCAGCGGGAGCGTTGTCCTCCCGCCCCACGACGTGGTCGTATTCGATGAGGCCCACGAGCTGGAGGACGTGGTGGCCTCCAGCCTCGGCCTGGAACTGGGCGCCGGCCGGCTGAGGGCCCTGTCTAGGGCGGCGCGCGCCATCGTCACCGGCGCCGGGGTCCGAGCCGCCGAGCGGGTCAGCGACGTGGCCGACCGGCTGGAACAGACCCTGGAGGACCTGGCCGGCCAGCGGCTCACCGAGCCCCTCCCGGAGGACCTGACCGCGGCCCTCGGCGCCAGCGGGGGCGCCCTGTCCGAGCTTCTTAACGCCTTACGGCAGGTGGACGACAGCGAGGCGGCCAAGGCCCGGTCCATGCAGGCCCTCACCCATCTGGTCGAAGACGTCCAATCCCTCACCAAAGTGGGTCGCGATCGGGTGGCCTGGGTCGAGCGTGCCGACCGCAACCCGCTGCTCAGGGTGGCCCCGGTGGAGGTCGGTCCCCTGCTGGAGCAGTCCCTGTGGGGGGAGGTGACCGCCGTGCTCACCAGCGCCACCATCCCGCTGCGCCTGACCACCCGGGTCGGTCTACCCACCGACCGCAGCGACCAGATGGACGTCGGCAGCCCTTTCCCGTACGGGGAGAATGCGCTTCTCTACTGTGCCGCCCACCTACCCGATCCTCGGGCGCCGGGTTACGAAGCGGCCCTTCACGAGGAGATAACCGCCCTTGCCCAGGCCGCCGGCGGGCGGACCCTGGCCCTGTTCACCAGCTGGCGGGCCATGCATGCCGCCGCCGAAGCCCTGGCCGGCAAGCTGCCCGGCCACCTCTACACCCAGGCCGACCTGCCCAAACCGGCGCTGATCGATGCCTTCACCTCGGATGAGAGCGCCTGCCTCCTGGCCACCCAGGGCTTCTTCCAGGGAGTGGACGTTCCGGGGCGGACCCTGTCGCTGGTCTGCATCGATCGCATCCCCTTCCCCCGCCCGGACGAGCCGCTCAATCAGGCCAGGCGGGAGAGGGCCGGGGCGGCGGCCTTCTCGGTGGTGGACCTGCCCCGGGCGGCCACCATGCTGGCCCAGGCCGCCGGCCGCCTCATCCGCTCGTCCACCGACCGCGGCGTGGTGGCCGTGCTCGACCCTCGCCTAGCCAGGGCCACCTACCGATGGGAACTGGTCAACGCCCTGCCGCCGATGCGGCGGACCCGGCACCGGGCCGAGGCCGAGGAGTTCCTCCGGACCGTCACCGCTCCCCTGGCCGCCGATTCCTAGTGCGTCGGCGCCGGCCGACCGGGGCGGAACCGATATGCGTTCGCGTTCTTTCCACCCTGTCTCCACCCTCTCTCCACCCTCTCTCCACGCCGCGTCGGCCGATAGATGCCACTTGGAGACAGGCCCGTTTTTTATTACAAACGTGTTGTGATACGAACAAGAATTCTCCATCAAACGACAAAGTTCAAGATTTCGGGGGGTGTCTCCGAGTTGCATCCCTCAGCCGGCCCCACTCACTGTGGGCATCCGTCACCGGCCGGCCGGCCCTCAGTAGTCGAGCGCCGTGCTCCGCCGCTGCCAGTCCCGGTCCACCTTGACGAACAGCTCGACGTAGGCGCCGGGGGCCAGCTGCTGGCGCACCGCCGTCCCCACCGCCTTGAGAACGGCTCCCTGACGACCGATGACGATTCCCTTTTGCGAGTCCCGCTCCACCAGGATCTCCACCCGGATGCGGGGCCACTCCCACTCGGTGACCCGGCAGGTGATGGAGTGGGGAACTTCCTCCTTGGTGGCGGCCAGCAGCTGTTCACGGACCAACTCAGCCACCCAGAAGGCCTCGGGGACGTCGGTCACCATGTCCTCCGGGTAGTAACGAGGCCCAGGTGGAAGTCGGGCGATGATCGCCTCCACCATCTCCGGGACTCCCTGTCCGGTGGCGGCCGACACCGGCCAGTACTCCGACAGCTGCAGCTCCGACGCCTGGGCCAAGCGCTCCAACACGGCGCCGGGGCCGGTGGCGTCAACCTTGTTGACCGCCACCATGGCTGTCGGCGTCAGCCACCGGGCCACGAATCGGTCGCCCGGGCCAACCGGGGCGGTGGCGTCGAGAACCAGCACCACCAGGTCGACGTCGGTGACCGCCTCGGCGGCGGCGTCGTTGAGCCGCTTGCCAAGTGGCCCTCGCGGCCGGTGCACCCCAGGCGTATCGACAAAGACCACCTGGGCGTCAGGACGGGTCAGCACGCCCCTGATCTGGGTGCGGGTGGTCTGAACCTTGTCCGAGACGATAGAGACCTTGGTGCCGAGGATGGTGTTGAGGAGGGTGGATTTACCGACATTGGGCCGCCCGACCAGGGTGACGAAACCGGAGCGGTGAGCGTCGCCCGCCCCCGGACGCTCCTCCTCAGCCAACGTCTTGCTCGACCGGGGGGACCAGCGGCACGATCCGCACCCGCCCGATGCGCCGGCCCTGGATCTTCTCGGCCGAGAGGCGGTGGCCGTCAACCTCGACCGCCTCGCCCTCGGACGGGATGTGGCCGAGCAGGTTGAGGACCAGGCCCCCCACCGTGTCCCAGTCCCCCATCGGCAGCTCGGCGTGCAGCACCTCGTTGAGCTCCCCGATGGACATACGAGCGTTGACCCGC
>DATLUK010000004.1:0-5854 GCA_035533195.1 Acidimicrobiales bacterium
CAACGCCAACGACACCCTGACGGTGCGCTCGGTGTTCATCATCGGCCCGGACAAGAAGGTGAAGCTGATCATCACCTACCCGGCCAGCACGGGGCGGAACTTCCAGGAGATCCTCCGGGTCATCGACTCGCTTCAGCTGACAGCAAAATTCTCGGTATCGACCCCGGTCAACTGGACCGACGGTGACGACGTCATCATCGCCCCCGCCATCAACGACGAGGACGCCAAGGTCAAGTTCCCCAAGGGCTTCAAGACCCTGAAGCCCTACCTTCGCCTCACCCCTCAGCCGAACAAGTAATCGCCCGGACCCCGGCTCCGGACGGTCGCGCCGCCCGGGGCCGGCGGTCAGAGCGGGCGCAGCATGTGGATGTGGGTTCCGATCACCGGCTCCTCCCAGGTCCCGCCCCGGGTGACGAAGCCCTGGCGCTGGTAGAAGCCCACCGCCGGCATCCGGGCCGTGCACCACAGGACCCGGCCCTGCTGGGCCCGGGCATGTTCCAGCACTCTGGTCACCAGGTCGGCTCCGACGCCCCACCCCCTGACCTCGGGGACGGTGGCCATGCCCCGGAGGCGCCAACCGGACTCGCCCGCCGGATCCCATGGGGCCGCCTCCGGCATCACCGACACGACACCGATCAGGCCCAGATCGGCGGAGGTGGCCACCCAGTGGGCGGCCCCGGGTCGGTCGTCCCCCGGGAGTCCCGCGTCCTCGGGGGCCAACTCCGGGTGCAGGACCCGGTGGCGGAGGGGATGGGTGTCGGCCGCGCCCGCCGGTCTAATGGTCCAGGACGACCCGCTCAGGATCCGACCAGCTCCTCGCGTAGCTCTCGCTTGAGGACCTTGCCGGCCGGGTTGCGGGGCAGTTCCTCGGTCCGGAACCAGATGCGAACCGGCACCTTGAAAGCGGCCAGGCGCTCGGCCACGTGGGCCCGCAGGCCTTCTTCGTCCACCGGGGCTGAACCCGGACGCAGCCTCACCACGGCACCGACCTCTTCCCCCAGGACCGGGTGGGGGATGCCGATGACGGCGCAGTCGGCCACCGAGGGATGCTCGTGCAGGGCGGCTTCGACCTCGACGCAGTAGACGTTCTCACCGCCCCGGATGACCATGTCCTTGGCCCGGTCGACTATGTAGACGAAATCCTCGTCATCGATACGGGCGACGTCCCCGCTGTGCAGCCAGCCGTCGCTGAAGGCCTCGGCGGTGGCGTCCGGCTTGTTCCAGTAGCCCCTGACCACGTTCGGGCCCTTGATCCACAGCTCACCGGTTTCACCCGCCGGCACCTCGGCCCCGGACTCGTCCACCACCTTGACCTCGCACACGGGCACCGGGGGCCCGACGCTCTCGGGCTTGCGGACGTAGTCGTCCCCGCTGTTCATGGTGGTGACCGAAGACGTCTCGGTCAGCCCGTATCCGTTGGAAGGTTGGCCCCCGGGGAAGTGGGCCTTGATGCGCTTGACCAGTTCGGGCGGCGCCGGGGCCCCCCCGTAGGCGACGCTCCTCACGCTGGAGATATCCCGGGACTCGAAGTTGGGTGAATCGAGGACGCCCATCACCATGGAGGGCACACCCCCGAAGGTGGTGATGCGCTCGCGCTCGATGAGCTCCAGCGCCCGCTCGGGATCCCAGCGGTGCATCATGACCAGCTTTCCTCCGGCCGCGGTGTTGGCCACCAGCACGGAGTGACAGCCGGTGGCGTGGAAGAAAGGGACGCTGAGCAGGTAGGCGTTCTGCACCCGTTCGGCCGGGGCCACCGCTGCCGAGGCGCCGGACCGGCCCGAGCGCAAGGAGGAACGGGCGTTGGAGAACATCAGGCTCATGAGGTTGGTGCAGATGTTGCGGTGGGTTCCCACCGCCCCTTTGGGTCGGCCGGTGGTCCCTGACGTGTAGAAGATGGTGGCGTCGTCCTCGGGGCCCACGCCGGCATCGGGCAGCAGGGTGGACCCTCCGGCGTCGGAGGCCAGGCCGTCGAGCACCGAGGCCAGCACCTCCTCCAACCTGTCGGTGGCGGCGGCGACCCCCGGGAGTGGCGCCGCCCCGGCCCGAGCGACCACGGTCTGGAGGTCAAGCCCATCGACCTGGCCGGCCAGACGCTCCGCCCTCTCCAAATCGAGGAAGGCGACCCGAGCGCCGGAATCCTCCAAGCCGTAGACGAGCTCGGAGGCGGTCCACCAGGCATTGAGGGGGACAACCACGGCACCGGCCGCGGCCGCGCCCCAGAAAGCCATGGCCCACTCGGGGAAATTCCTCATGGCGATGGCCACCCGGTCGCCCGGGCGGACGCCGTAGCGGTCGATGAGCAGGTGGGCCACGGCGGCGGCCGAGCGGTAGTGCTCCTCGAACGTGGTCCTTTCGTCCTCGTACACGAGGAAGGTGGCCGCACCGTGGAGGCGGGAGGACTCGAGGATCACTCCGAGGGTGGGAAAGGCGTTCTTCCAGGTCCGGGTGTCGATGCCCCGGATGGTTTCCACCGCGATCTCGAAGGGCTGGCCCGGTCCGGTCAGGTAGACGTCAGCCTCGGAGACGGACATGGTCGGTGTGGTCTCGCTCACGGCCGATCACCGTACTGGCATCAGCGATCGGCGGGTCCCGGCTGGGTATGTTCAGCGCATGAGCCGGCTTGGACGACGGGACGGTTCGCGTCCGGTGCGGGGGGCTCGATGGTGCGTCGGCCCGGCGGCCGTGGCCGGAGCGTTGCTGTTGGGTGCCTGCGGCCAGGGCTCGTCGCCCCAGGCCGGTCCGGATCCGGCCGCCTCGGTCTCCATCGGTTGTGTGGCGTCCACCCATCCGGCCTACGCCGGAGCCCGGCCGGGAGACTGCCTGGCCGGAGCGGCCCACCACTTCGTGGTGGCGGTGGACGGCTACGAAGTGTTGGTGGGCAACTGGAAGCGCACGACCGATGACGCCGGGCACCGCCTCATCTGCGCCGGGGTCAACATCGAAGATGTCGGCGCGCTCCCGATCGACGTCCGGGCGTCGGACCTCCATCTCCAGGCTCCGTCCGGTATGACCGAGACAGCCAGGGCCGACACCAGCAACGGCCTGGTGGAGGGGCGCCTGCCCACCGGAGCCCAGGAGGGCGGCAGCGTGTGCTGGGCCGATCCTGGGGAGGGCGGACGGTACGTCGCCCGCTTCGTTCCGCCTGACCCCGGCGCCCACGACGGGGTATGGCTGATCAGCTTCATTCCCGGCGCCGGCTAATCGGCGGCACAGGCCCCGGCGAGGCTGGATAGGGCCACGCCGCGCCTCATGATGCGGATCGTGTTGGCATCGACCCCGTTGGTCAGATAGGCGAAGGAGATGCCCGAATCAGGGTCGGCCCAAGCGATCTGGCCGGCCGCCCCTCCGTGGCCGAAGGTGCGGGGGCCGGCGGTGCGGCCGAAGCCCCGGGCCACGGCCTGACCGTCATCCCCGGCAAGGATCAGGCCCAAGGTGCGGTTGGACGGGATGCCGAAGGCGTCGGGGAGACTGACACGGACCCGGCCGGTCCCGTCCGCGAGGACGTCCTCGTCCCAGAGGCCACCGGGATTGTGCATGAGGGCCTGGTAGTAGAGGGCGAGCTCAGCCGCTCCGGTCACTCCGCCGCCGCCCGGAACCCCTAAGGCCCGGGTGTCCGGCTCGTTGAAGCCGACCAGAGCGTCGTCGGTGACCTCGCTCGGCGGCATCTCGGTGATGCCGAGGACGGCCTTGAGTTCCTCGGGAGTGGCGGGCTCTCCCGTCTTCACCAGCTCGGTGATGTCAGCTTGATCCTCCCGGGGCACGCCGAGTTGGAACCGGTGCAGGCCCAGTGGCTCCATCACCCACTCGGCCAGGAATCGGCGGTAGTCGGCCCCAGATGCCTCTTCGATCATGTGGGCCACCACCCAGTGGGCCGCGGTCGGGTGGTACCAGAAGCGGCTGCCGGGCTCGAACTCGGGGCGCCAGCGGGCGAAGCGGGCCAAACGGCCATCCCGTGTGAGCCAGTCGGGTGCCCCGAGCGGAGCGTTGGGGAACCCAGAGGTGTGGGTGAGGAGCTGCTCGAGGGTGATCGCCCCCTTGCCATTGGTGGCGAAGTCCGGGATCAACTCAGCCGCCTTGGTGGTCGGATCGAGCTTGCCCTCGGAAATCAGGATCCAGGCCGCCCCGGCCACGGCCGCCTTGGTACAGGAGAAGATGACATAGCGGCTTGAGTCCTCCGCCGCACCGAGGGTCCGCAGGACTCCAAGTTGGCCATGCCTGGCCAGGGCCAACTGACAGGACGGCAGCAGGCCCGCATCGACCTCCCGTCGGGCCCGTTGAACCAGCGCCTCCACTCTCTCGGGGTCGAGGGCCGCCGACTCGGGATCGGCCTTCAGCTGCATCGCATCGACATCCCCCGTTTGCGACGGCCGACCGGTCGCCCGCCGTTTCCGGGCCTGACCCTATAGCTCAGGACATGACGCTGAGGGCGTCGAGATCCACCACTGCATGGAAAGCCCGGGCGGTCAGGTGTTCGACGAGGGCGACGCCCCGCTCGTTGCCCAGATCCATGTCTCCACCGGCGGCTACCGGGATGACCAGGCCCACCAGGGCGGAGATCCGATAGTCCCGCTCGGCGTCGTCGAGGGAGTAGCCCGTCACCCCGGCCGCGGTGATGGCCTGGTGCCAGGTCCGTAGGATGGCCGCCTCGCTCCGACGCCGGTCGTCCGGATCCATGGACTGCGTCAGCAGATAGGCCACGTCGTACACCCCGCGGCCCCGGGTGCTGAGCTGCCAGTCGATGACCGCCACCGGGGTGGTGTCTCTGCCGGGAGGAGCGAAGAACAAGTTGTCGTGGCGGTAGTCCGTGTGGGCGATGGTGCGGTGGTCCTCGGCGCCGATCTCATCCAGCAGCCACTCGAAGCGCTCACCCACCGCCCCGCCGATCTCGGCGCCACCGGGCGGTAGCAGGTGGCCGAACTTCTCGGCGAAGGTCGGCCATAGGTGACGGTATAGGGGCGCCGCCTGCATGGTGGTCGGCCCGTTGCTGGGCGGCATCCAGTCCAGGGCGGCCAGCTCCGGGGTGTCCCACCAGCAAGCATGGAAGCGGGCCAGCTGGCTCACGGCCACGGTCGCCTCATCGGCGGAAATGCCCGCTACCTGGTCGCTCATCCGGAACGACTCGCTCATATCCTCCAGAACCAGTGCGAACCGGCGGGCGTCCGGATCAGTGAGGGCCGCCCAGCACCGCGGGACCCTGAGGCCCCCGGTCCGGCCGGGGTTGCCGATCTCCTGGTAAAAGCGGGCCTCGCGCTCATAGAAGCCGAAGGCGTAGCCGCGTTCCCGGTTGGCCTGATGGGCACTGGGGAGCTTCACGATGAGGCGGGAGGGAACCCCTGGTTCGGGCTCGGAGTAGTGGAGCCGGCAGGAAGCCAACTCCCCGAGTAGGCCCACCCCCTCGCCCAAGTAGGCCAGGTCGATATCCGTGACCCGCGCCGAGGTGATCGCCCCGGAGCCATGCAGGGCGGCGTCGAGCCAGGGGGCCGTCACCTCTTCGATCCGGTCGGGTATGTCCATGGTCCCCCTCTGCCGGCCGCCGGCCCGGTTGCCTACGCGCCGAAGCTATCCCCGGGTCGGACCCGCCCGGGAGGTTCCTGCTTGAATGGCGACCGGCACAGTCGGGTGGCGGCGGCCATGGATTTACGGGGGACACCGTGCGGCTCAGTCTGAATCTCGCCTACGCCGGAGGCTTCAAGGAAGCGGCCGAGCAGGTGGTCGAGCTGGAGAAAGTCGGACTCGACATGGTGTGGGTGGCCGAGGCCTATGGCTTCGATGCCGCCACCCTCATGGGCTACCTGGCGGCCAAGACGGAGCGCATACAGATCGCCTCGGGCATCCTGCCGATCTACTCCCGCAC
>DATLUK010000005.1:0-8332 GCA_035533195.1 Acidimicrobiales bacterium
CACGATGAGCTCGTGCAACTGGGTGGCCGCTACGCCCAGATGTACGAGACCTGGATGAGCCACGCCGAGGGCGAGGCGGCCTGATCTACCGAGGGGGATGCCGCCGCCGGTACCGGGGAACCGGTACCGGCGGACGGCGTAGCTTCCGGGGGTGGACCAGCACTTCGAGTACCTGACCGCGGAGGTCGACCGGGCGGCCCTGGTCGATCTGCGTTCATGGCTGGCCGGGCCTTCCGCCTCTCTCCTGGACGGTTCCGGAGGCCGGCTGTGGGGCGCCTGGCTCGGTGCAGGCAGTATCGGCTGGCACGACGACCAGGTGGTGGCCATGGTGGCCTGGCCCCATGCCGACCCACCCGCCGGCTCGCTTGGGGAGGCCTGGTTGGTCGGCGGGCCGGGCGTGGCCTCGGTCGGCTCGGTCAGCTCGGTCGGACTGGTTCCCACCGTCCGGCCTACTACTGCCGACCGGCTCCAGCCCGGGGGCGTCTTCGCCCACCGCTGGTTCGAGGTCGCTCCCGATCGCACCGAGGAGATCGTCTCCCTCTCGGCCGAGGCCTGGCCGGCCTTCGAAGGCGCCTACGAGGCGACCATCCACGGTCTGTTCCGGACCACCGGCGGCGCCGGGCGGCTGCTGCTGGTCACCCGCTACGCCTCGGTGGCCGAGTGGGAGCGCTCGCGGGGGGTCGGCCGCTCTGGATCCGGGGATCTGGGCCGGGCCCGGGAGAACTTCGAGCGACGCCGCTCCCTCACCGGCCGCCAGGTCGTCCGTATCGCCCCCCTCGCCTCTTGAACGCCCGCCCGGCCCGGGCCGGCCGGCAGCTACCCCTCCTCGGCGTCCCCGATGAGAGGCGGCTGGCGCCGGTAACGGCCGCATTCATGCTCTTCGGGTTCTTCTGGGGCGCCTGGGCGGTGTCCGCCGTGGACGTCGAGCGGGCCCTGGGACTCAACAACGGCGGCTTCGGGCTGCTTATGACCGCCGGCCTGCTCGGAGGAGCGGCCGGCAACGCCGCCGGCGGGTCGGTCACCGAGCGGTGGGGGACCTCCAGGGTTCTGGCCGTCTCCCTCACCTGTTGGAGCCTGCTGGCTTTCGGGGTCGCTTCCTCCCGCCCCCACTGGCTCCTCGGCCTGATCCTCCTCGTCTTCGTCGGGGTCAACGGGGTGGTCGATGTGGCCATGAACGTGGCCGCCACCGCCTCCCTCTCCGGCGCCCCCGGTTACCTCGTCCGCTTCCACGCCCGCTTCAATGCCGGCGCCGCCCTGGGAGCCGGCCTGAGCGGAGGCCTCATCGCCTCCCACCACGGCTGGCGGGTCCTGTGGCTGGGCATCGGCACCGCCGGCCTCGTCCTGGCCGCCGTCTGCGCCCGGGCCCCGATGCCCGCGGCCGGCAGCGGGGAGAGCACCCCCCTGGCCGGCGCCATCGGGGTCCTGCGGCGGGAGGGACTGGTGCTGGTGGCGGCCGCCTTCGCCGTGGGGGCGATGGTGGAGGGCGGGATCGAGCTGTGGGGAGTCCTCTACCTGCGAACTCAGCTTCACTCTGGCCTGCTCATCGGCGCCGGCGGCTCGGTGCTGGCTTACCTGGTCGCCACCTCGGCGCGGGTGAGCCTGGGTCCGGCGGCCGCACGCCGCGGGGCCGCCCGCGGCGTGCTCTTCGGTGCCGGCACGGCCGCCGCCGGCGCGGTCCTCCTCGCCACGGCCCCGCTCGCCCCGGTGGCGGCCATCGGTCTGGTCCTGGGCGCGGGGGGCATCTCCATGTACTGGCCCCTCCTCATCGCCCACGCCGGCGCCGGCCGAGCCCGTCCGGGTTCGACCGTGGGGGCGGTCACCGCCTTCGGGTATCTCGGCCTCATGTCCGGCCCCGGTCTGGTGGGCCTACTGGCACAAGGGGTCGGGCTGCGCTGGGCGCTGCTGGTCCTGGCCGCCGGGGCCACTTTCGTGGCCGTCGCCCCCACCCTCGACCGCCGCACCCCGTGACCGGCGGGGCCGGCTTCGTGGCCGTCGCCCGCCGCCGCTCGTCAGCCCCACGGCATCCGCGGGCTTATAGGGATACAACGCGAACACTGACCCGAAAATCTTGAGTTTTGTCTTATGGTGGTTATCAAATTTGTTAACCACTACAAGCAAAAGTTCAAGATTTTCGGGGGTGTCTCCAAAGTTCATCTGTCGGCTCGTCCGCTGAGCGGGGTCGGTTAGGTCGATCGGCGGAGGACGGCCAGATCGGCGCGGCTGAGGGCGCCCGTTGCCACCACCAGCACCGGAGCCGCCACCGCGCCCAGTGCCAGCTGGACGAGCGGGGGGAGGAGATACCCCATGGCCAGGACGGCTGCCAGGAGACCACCGGCCAGCAGCGTCTGGCGCAGGCGGTCCAGGGGCCATCCCGTCCCCAGGCGCCGGTGCGAGGCCACCGCCAGGGCGGCCACCGAAACGGCCTCGACCGCGGTGGTGGCCGCCGCCGCCCCCAGGTAGGAGAAGACGGGGACCAGAACACCCACCAGAACCAGGTTGACGGTGAGGACGCCGACGGCCACCGCCAGGAGCAGGCGCTGCTGGTGGCTGTTGAACAGGACGCCAGAGAGCACCGAGCCCATCAGGATAAGGCCGGCGGCCGGGGAGAGGATGGCCAGCACCTCCCCCCCACCGTGGTAGTGCCGGAAGGCGTGAAGGGCGGGCAGGGCCCGCCAGGCGACCATCGCCCCGCTCACCCCGAAGATGACCGTCGGAACGGTGGCCAGGTGCATGGCCACCCCGAAGCGGCGGCGAAGGATCTCCCCCCCGCGCCCGGCGGCCCGGGCGAAGACCGGGTTGAGCAGGGCCACCAGCAGACCGGGGAAGGCGGCAAAGGCATCTATGAACCGGTAGCCGGCGCCGAACTGGCCGACCGCCGTCGAGTTGTGGACCCGGGCGAGGACCAGCACGTCCAGCCGGTAGTAGAGCCCCGTGATCACCCCCGTAGCACCTAGGGGCAGCGCGGCCCGGATGACCGGACCCATGGCCGCCGGCTCGGGCCGCCAGCGGTAGCCGGTGAGGGTGAGCGCCCGGCCGGCAGCCACGGCCAGGCTGACCCCGGTGGCGGCCACGTATAGCCAGATGAAGGCCACCAGGCCGGCGTGGTGGTGGACCAGGAGGACCACCCCTCCGACCAGGATCAGGGATTCGACCAGGTTCCCGATGGCCACCCAGGCCATCTTCAGGCGGACCTCGAGGGTCACCTGAAGGGACTGCATGGTGGTGAGCAGGGCGATGATGGTGGCCACCGTGGCGGCATGGACCGTGGCCGGGTGGTAGCCGATGAGGTGGAGGAACCCGATGGTGGCGCCGTAACAGGCGGCGGCCACCACCAGGCGCAGATAGAAGAGGTTGGGGATGAGGCCGCCCTCGCGGCGGGGCTCCTGGGCGACTGTCCTGGCCACCATGGCCGTGAAGCCGAAATCCACCACCGGTCCGAGTAGGTCCGGCACGGCCACCGCGAAGACGTAGGTGCCCAGTGGTCCCGGTCCCAGATGGGACGAGAGCAGGGCGAACCACACCAGGTGGAGCAACAGGTTGGCCCCCTGGGCTCCGGACAGGAGCGTTGCGTTCCAGGCCACCCTGCGCCCGACCCGCCCGTCCAGGACGGCCCCGATCTCGGTCAGCGCCCCATTGTCACCCTCGCTCTCCTCCATGTCTGGACTCCTCAGCCCAGGGTGATGAGCCGGCCGAGGCCTATGGCGCGCAGCCCGGTGGACAGCTCGGCCGTCACCCAGGTGAGCCGGTTGGCGGTGAGCAGGATCCCGAATCCGGTCAGGACGAGGGCGGAGAGGATGGTCAGGGCCCGGAAGTGGCGGCGCGCCCACCCGAAGGCACCCGACAGCTGGCTCAGGGCCAGGCCGGCGGCCAGGAACGGGACGGCCAGGCCGGCCGAGTAGACGAGCAGGAGCAGGGCACCCTGGGTCGTCTGGGCCCGGGTGGCGGCCACCGCCAGCACCGACGCCAGCACCGGCCCTATGCAGGGGGTCCAGCCGAAGCCGAAGGCCACCCCCGCCACCGGAGCGGCAAAGGGACCCAGGCGGGAGAGCGCCACATGGAACCGGGCTTCCCCGTACAGGCGGGGGGTGCGCAGCACCAGCGAGCCGGCCAGGAAAAGGCCCATGGCCACGACCATGGCCCCGGTGATGCGGGTCAGGAGCAGGTGATCCCGCATGGTGGCCTCCCCGATGGCCGAGGCGCTGAGCCCGAGCAGGACGAACACCAATGCGAAGCCGGCCACGAACAGCCCCGTGTCCCTGACGATCCGGCCGAGGTGCTCCCGGGATCCGCTCTGGAGCTCCTGTATGTCGAGCCCGGTGACCACCGACAGGTAGGCGGGTACCAGGGGCAGGACGCAGGGGCTGGCGAAGCTGACGATCCCACCACCGAAGGCCGCCAGGTAGCCCACGGCTGAAGCGCTCACCCCAACAGCCTCAGGGGCGCGGGCCGTCAAGGCAAGCCGGCGCCCAGCCAGGCAGGAGTTGGCGGCCACCACGGCGAAAGTTAAGGGCGAGCAACTATGCCCTTGGACCAATCCCCAGCAGCCGGCGACTCCGCCTTCCGCAGCCGGCCCTGCGGCCGGCATGCCCGGCTGCCCGCTGTCGGCCACCAGACCGGCCGCGCCCTGGTGGCGACCCTGGCCGGGACCATTGCCGTGCTCGGCTCGGTGGCCGGCTCCACCGCCTTCGTCATGCAGTCGATGAAATCGGCACCGGACATGTCCGTCAGTGTCGCCCCGGTCATCACTCTGCGCCCGGCCGCGTCCAAGGGGGCGGCCGCCGGCCCGACCGTGTCGGGGGGTAGCGGCCCGGTCGCGGCGCGGGCCCCGTCGATCACGGCCCCAGCCCCGGCCGGCGCCGGCGCTGAGCTGGCTGCTCCCGCTCTCAGGCCGGAGGCCACTCCGGCCTTGACCAACCGCCTCCTGGCCGCCGCCCAGGCGCCGGCTGTGGTCCGTCGGGCCGTGTCGACCGTCACCGGTGCCGTGGCCCAGGCCGCCGGGGCTACCACCAAGCCGGTCACGGCCGTCGCCACCAAGCCGGCCACGGCCGCGTCTGCCAAGCCGGCCACGGCCGTCGCCACCAAGCCGGCCACGGCCGTCGCCACCCAGGCCGACGCCAGGGCCCATTCCGGCGGGGACCACTCTCCCCGGGCTACCGTCGCGCTGAGCCAGATCGATTCGGCTCGGAAGATTCAGGGTGGCGGCCATCGTTTATGGGCGGAAACGGACGGACTGAATGGCCCGTCCACTCACCACTGACGGTCCGAGGTCGGCACCGGAGATCGTTGACGCCCGGGCCGGGGCCAGGGCCTCTGAGGCACCCGCCCCAGGGCTGAACTCCCCGCCCTCTGGGCTGCCGCTGCCGGCTCCGGTCCGCTGGTTGGCGGCCGTGCGTCGCAGCGCCCGGGTGCGGATCCTGGGGTGGTTCGTGGTGATGATGGTGGTGGCCATAGCCGCCTCGTTGCTGGTCGAGCGACAGGTCCTGCTGATCCGTCTGGGCCACCGCACCGACACCCAGCTCCAGGTGGATGCCGCCGCCCTGGAGAGGGAGGCCAACCCCGGCGGGGGCAATCCCCGGTCCGTCACCGCCCTGTTCAGTTCCTATCTCAAGTCCCATGTTCCGGGGCCGGACGGGGAGTTGCTCACTCTGATCGGGGGCCGGACCTACCAGTCCACCGCTGACGCCGCCTACCCCCTCCAGCATCTGCCCGGCTTCGTCAAAATGGCCGCCGCGGCCAACGACTCCCAGCTGGGCACGGTGGAGACGCCGGCCGGGCCGGCCCGCTACATCATCGTGCCTGTGTCCCAGCCGGGATCGCCTTCGGGCACCTTCGTGGCCGCTGCCTTCACCCGCACCTCGGAGGGCGAGGTGAACGGGGACGTGGGAGTGGCTGCTGCCGTATCCCTCACCATTCTGCTGGCCATGACCCTCATCGGGTGGGGGGTGGCCGGCCGGGTGTTGGCCCCCGTCCGGCTCATGACCGAAGCGGCCCTTTCCATCGGGGAGACCGATCTCACCAGGCGGATCCCCCCGACGGGGGATGATGAGATATCGGCTCTGGCCGGGGCCTTCAACTCCATGCTCGACCGCCTGCAGTCAGCCATGCTGAGCCAGCGGGAGTTCGTCAGTGATGCCGGCCATGAGCTGCGCACTCCGATCACGGTCATCCGGGGCCACCTCGAGCTTATGGGCGTGGATCCGGCCGATCGGGCCCAGACCCTGGGCCTGGTCAACGACGAGCTGGCCCGCATGAGCCGCATGGTCGAGGACCTGCTGCTGCTGGCCAAGGCGGAGCGGCCCGACTTCCTGGTCCTGCGACCGGTCAACCTGGCCGATCTGCTCAACGAACTCATGGCCAAGGTGATCGCCCTGGGTCCGCGGGACTGGTCGTGTCAGGTCAACGGGCAGTTCACCACCATTGCCGACCGGGAGCGCCTGACCCAGGCGGTCATGAACCTGGTGGACAACGCCGTGGTCCACACCGGGCCCGAAGACTGCATCACCCTGGGCCTTGATGTCGGCCCGCGGGAGTACCGGATCTGGGTGACCGACACCGGCTCCGGCATCCCCAAGGCCGACCAGGCCAGGATGTTCGACCGCTTCGCCCGGGGCCGCAATGAGCGCCGCCGCTCTTCGGGCGCCGGATTGGGCCTTTCCATCGTGCGGGCGATAGCCGAGGCCCACCGGGGTACCGTCGAGGTGGCCAGCGCTCCAGGCGAGGGGTCTACCTTCACCCTGGTGCTACCGCAACTGCCGGCTACGGAGGAGAGGTCATGACCAGGATTCTCATCGCCGAGGACGAGGACCGGATCGCATCCTTCCTGCGCAAAGGGTTCGAAGCCAACGGGTACTCGACCGAGGTGGTCGAGGATGGGCTCCGGGCCGTCGACCTGGCCCGGGATGCGGATTTCGATCTCCTGGTCCTCGATCTGGGCCTGCCCGAGCGCAGCGGCCTGGAGGTGCTCTCCGACATCCGGGCCCGGGGGGAGAAGATGCCCGTCATCATCCTCACCGCCCGGGACGAGGTGGACACCACCGTGGCCGGCCTGGAGGGCGGGGCCGATGACTACATGAAAAAGCCCTTCAGCTTCGAGGAGCTATTGGCCCGGGCCCGGCTCCGCCTGCGACAGGCCGATGAGATCGAGTCGACCATCACCGCCGGCCCCCTGGTCCTCGACCTCCACCGCCACACCGTCACTCTGGGCGAGGAGGTGATCGAACTGCCGGGCCGGGAGTTCGCCCTGGCCGAGGTGCTCTTCCGCCACCAGGGCGACGTGCTCTCCCGCCATGCCCTGCTGGAGGCGGTCTGGGGTGATGAGGGCGACCCCGGGTCCAAGAAGCTGGAGGTCTACGTCCTTTATCTGCGCCGCAAGCTGGGCGACGGGGTGATCGAGAACCTCCGGGGTCAGGGCTACCGCCTCCGTCCCGACCTGGCCACCACGCCCATCTGAGGGCCACGGGAACCGCCGGCCTCAGCGGTCGGAAGGGGCGGGATCAGGCCATCACCCACGGCGGCACGAAAGCCGATCCCCGCCCATCCCGGTAGCAGTCGGCCAGATGCTCCAGTCTCCCGGCGCTGTCGTCCAGCCCTCCGGGGCGGTTGCGTTCCAGCCACAGCCGACGGTGCTCATCGACCAGGGCGGGGACCCGATCGGCCAACCGGCCCCGTTGAGCAGCCGGGATCGATGCCAGCGATCCGTCCCCGTCCAGGCGGCCCCGGGCGTCTTCGGACATCAACTTGGCGATGGCCACCATCAGGTTGAGCTCGGTTCGGACCTGATGGCCGGAGGCTCCGTCCCCGGTGCCGGCCAGAGCCAGCCCGTGGTCGAGGGCGGCGTCGTAGGAATCCAACTGGGCGTGATCGAGGCCGGCGGTGGAGCGCTGCCCGACCCGCAGATGGGGCCAGATGAGATGGAGCAGGACTGAGACGGTGTTGGGGCTCTGGGTCCCGACGGCCAGATGGGCGTCCCCGAGAGCGAGCAGGGCCCGGGCCCCGCCTTCGCCCAGCCGGCCGCCGTCGAGGGGAGCCTCGGCCAGCGCGGCCAGGAAGTCCGTGCTTCCGGCCGCTCCGGCGTTCCAGCCGGCGGCGGCTCCGGCGGCCAGTCCGGGCAGGCTGACGGGCCAGGGCTGGAGATGGCCTCCGTCGCCCCAGTCGGTGATGAGGTAGCCGCCGGCCCCGTGCTCCAGCCCGGCCCGGGCCGCGTTCAGGCAGTTGTCCCGGGCGTTGGTCCAGCGGCCCAGCAGGCTGTTCCAAGAGGACGTGCCCGGGCAGACCCAGAACGGCAGGCCGGCGCCGGCCAGCACCCGACCCCGTTGGTCGAAGGGGTGGTCGG
>DATLUK010000006.1:0-7021 GCA_035533195.1 Acidimicrobiales bacterium
GCTGCGCTTCAACTCGGCCCGGACCATGCAGGTGGCCCAGCGCCTGTACGAGAACGGCTACATCACCTATATGAGGACGGACTCGACCACCCTGTCGGAGACGGCGGTCACCGCCGCCCGGCGCCAGATCGAGACCCTGTATGGCAAGGCCTATCTGCCCGACGCCCCCCGCCGCTACGAGAAGAAGGTGAAGAACGCCCAGGAGGCCCATGAGGCCATCCGCCCGGCCGGGGACGACATGCGCACTCCCGAGTCGCTTTCATCCCAGCTGCACGGGGACGAGGCCCGCCTGTACGACCTCATCTGGAAGCGCACCATCGCCTCCCAGATGAGCGACGCCCGGGGCACCAGCGCCCAGGTCCGCATAGTCGGTCGGGCCGCCGTGTCGGGGGAGGGGAGGGCGGAGGAGGCCACCTTTGCCGCCTCGGGCAAGATCATCCAGTTCCCCGGCTTCATGCGGGCCTACGTCGAGGGCGCCGATGATCCCGACGCCGAGCTGGAGGACAAGGAGACCCGTCTGCCGCCGCTGGCCCAGGGCGATGCCCTCTCGGTGGTCGAGACCGAGGCGGGCGAGGGCATGGGGGCCCGCTCGCATGCCACCCAGTCGCCGGCCCGCTACACCGAGGCCTCGCTGATCAAGGCCCTGGAGGAGATGGGTGTGGGGCGGCCGTCCACCTACACGTCGATCATCTCCACCATCCAGGACCGCGGCTATGTGTGGAAGAAGGGCTCCGCCCTGGTGCCGTCCTTCACCGCCCTGGCCGTGGTCGGCCTGCTGGAGGAGCACTTCGGGGACCTGGTCGACTACGGCTTCACCGCCGCCATGGAGGACGACCTGGACGAGATAGCCGGGGGCTCGGCCGAAGCGGTGCCGTATCTGCGCCGCTTCTATTTCGGGGCCGAACGGCCCGGGCTCAAGGCCCTGGTGTCGGACGACCTCGACCGCATCGATGCCCGGGAGGTCAACTCCATTCCCATCGGCCAGACCCCGGCGGGGGAGACCATCTACGCCCGGGTCGGCCGGTATGGGCCTTACGTCCAGAACGGGGAGGAGCGGGCCTCCATCCCCGAGGACATGGCTCCCGATGAGCTGACCGTGGAGCGGGCTCAGGAGCTCCTGGCCGCTCCTTCCGGTGACCGGACCATCGGCACCGACCCGGCCTCGGGCTTGCCCGTGGTGGCCCGGGCCGGCCGCTTCGGCCCCTACGTGCAGCTCGGCGAAGTCGACTCCACCTCCAAAGAGCGCCCCCTCACCGCCTCTCTGTTCAAGACGATGTCCTTGGACACCGTCACCCTGGAGGACGCCATCCGGCTGTTGAGCCTGCCCCGGGTGGTGGGCACCGACCCGGCCGACAGCAGCGAGATCGAGGCCCTGAACGGCCGCTACGGGCCCTACTTGAAGAAGGGAACCGACACCCGGTCCCTGGCCAATGAGGAGAACCTCTTCACCGTCACCCTGGAGGAGGCGCTGGCGCTCTTCGCCCAGCCCAAGACCCGGGGCCGGGCCGCGGCAGCCGCTCCGCTCAAGGAACTAGGTGACGACCCGGTCAGCGGGAAGCCCATGGTGGTCAAGTCCGGGCGCTTCGGTCCCTACGTGACCGACGGGGAGACGAACGCCTCGCTCCGCAAGGGCGATGACCCGGAATCCCTGACCGAGGAGAGGGCCGCCGAGCTGCTGGCGGACCGCCGGGCCGCCGGGCCGGCCAAGAAGCGGGCCGGACGGGCCGGAGCGGCCCGCAAGTCCGCCGGCACCACCAAGAAGACAGCGGCAAAAAAGGCAGGAACCAAGAAGGCAGGAACCAAGAAGACGGCGGCCAAGAAGACGGCGGCCAAGAAGCCCCCCTCCGGGAGCTGAATTGTGCGCGGGCGGCTGATCGCCTTCGAAGGGGGAGAGGGCTCGGGTAAGTCCACCCAGGCCGCCCGGCTGGCCGAGCGCATCGGGGCCGTGCTGACCCGGGAGCCCGGCGGCACGCCCTTGGGTGAGACCCTCCGGGACGTCGTGCTGCACCACCCGGTGGACAACTTCGACGCCCGGGCCGAGACCCTGGTCATGCTGGCCGCCCGGGCCCAGCACATGGCCGAGGTGGTCGGCCCGGTCCAGAACAACAACCGCACGGTCGTATGCGACCGCTTCAGCCACTCCACCCTGGCCTATCAGGGCTACGGGCGGGGCCTGGACCTGGCCGATCTGCGCCGGATGTGCTCCTGGGCCAGCCGGGGCATCTGGCCCGACCTGGTGGTCTTCTTGGATGTCCCGCCCGAGGTGGGTCGGGCCCGCATGGCCCGCCCCGCCGACCGGCTGGAAGGGGCCGGGGCCGAGTTCCACGCCCGGGTCCACGCCGGCTTCGTGGAGATGGCCCGGGAGGACCCCAAGGGCTGGCTGGTCATCGACGGGAGCGGGCCGGTGGAGGAAGTAGCGGCCAAGGTCGCCGAGGGTTACGACCGCTGGGCCGGCGTACGCCAGGCGACCCCCAAGCCGCCCTGGGAGATGTGAGAGTGGCCCCGGTGCTGGAGGCCCTGGACCGCCAGCCCCGGGCGGCGGCCGCCCTGGCCGCGGCCGTGCCCGCCCCGGTGCACGCCTACCTGCTGGTCGGTCCGGCCGGGCCGGCCAAGGCCGCCGCCGTCGCCTTCGGCGCCGCCCTGCTCTGCCCGGACGGCGGATGCGGTCAGTGCCGGGTGTGCCAACGGGTGCTGGGGGGCAATCATCCCGATCTGGTGCTGGTGGAGCGCACCGGGGCCTCCATCACAGTGGACCAGGCCAGAGAGATCACCCGGGTGGCGGCCCGAAGCCCCACGGAGGGCGCCCGCAAGGTACTGGTGCTGACCGACTTCCACCTGGTCGGCCCGGCCGCCCCGGCTCTGCTCAAGACCCTGGAGGAGCCCAGCCCCAGCACCATCCTGGTGGTGACGGCCGAGCGCATCACCCCCGAACTGGTCACCATCGCCAGCCGGTGTGTGAAGGTGGACGTGGCCGATCCCGGGGCGGTGGTGGTCGATGAGGCCTTCGGTGCCCGGATGGCGGCCTGGCGATCGGTCCCCGAACGCCTGGATGGCACCGGGGCGGCGGCCATGACCCTGGCCGCCGAGTTGATCGAGTCTCTCGACGCGGCGGCGGAGCCGGTGCGGGCCCGCCAGGCGGAGGAAGCCAAGGCCGCCGCCGCCCGGGCCAAGGCCACCGGGGAGCGCACCAATGCCAAGGAGACCGAGGAGCGCCAGCGCCGTGAGCAGCGCCGGGCCCGAATGGACGAGCTGCGGGCCGGCCTGGTCGAGTTGAGCGTGGCCTACCGGGACCGGCTGGTGGCCGCCCGGTCGGCCAGCGAGGCCCAAGCTGCGGCTACCGCCGCGGCGGCCATCGGCGAAGCCGGGCGCGAGCTCATCCGCAACCCCAACGAGCCCCTCCTGCTCCAGGTCCTGTTCCTGCGGATCGGGGGCTGAGGGAGCTGCGCCGGATCGAATGGGTCCCCTCGAGCCAACAGGACTTCGGTGAGGGGGCCCGAACCTTCCAGGGGTGAGAACTTCGCCGATCCGCTTCCGCCGGTACAGGACAGGTCTGGTCCTCGGGCTGGGACTGCTCTGGGTCGGCAGCCTTCTGAGCGTGCCCGCCCAGGCCGGCCCGGCATCGGGTGGTACCCCTCGGGCCAGCCGTTCCGGCACCATGGCCTGGCTCACCGTCTCTCACCCGGCGGGAGGACAGGCGCAGATGGTCGACCAATACGGGCGGACCGTGATCCTGCGCGGGGTCAACGTGGTCGGTCTCGAGGACGACTACTACAACACCTCGCCCCTCGGCACCGGCGGCTACTCCGCCACCCCGTTCTGGCCCATCGATCCAGCTCAATACCAGGGTCGGTGCCCGTCGAACTCCCATGGCATATCCGAGCCGCCGGTCTGCGAGGTCCAGGCCGGACGTCCCGAATACGAGCAGTCATCGGCTCCGGGATCCGGGGACGACCTGGCCCAGATGCGGGCGCTGGGCTTCGACGTGATCCGCCTACCCGTCAGCTGGAGCCAGCTCGAGCCGATCCCGGGCGACTACAGCTCGACCTACATCGACCGCATCGTCCAGGTGGTCGACTGGGCCGCCCAGCAGGGCATCTACGTGATCATCGACATGCACGAGGACAACTACTCCCGCTTCACCCCCGCCTCGGCGCCGGCGTCGGCGCCTCCGGTCCTCTCGGCTAGTCAGGAGAGCGGCAATCACGCCGATGGAGCACCGCCGTGGGCCGTGATGAGCCAGGGCGTTCCGGCCGAGGCGTTGGCTGGCCAGAGTGTGCTGAATGCGTACGTGGAGACTGCCTTCACCAACTTCTGGCTCAACCGGACCCCCACCAACGCCGCGGGCCAGGCGCTGCCCGCCGGTGAGGCCCCCGGGACAGGTCTGCAGGACCACTACATAGGAGCCATGGTCCAGCTGGCCAAACGCTTCGTCAACGATCCCACGGTGGTCGGCTACGACATCATGAACGAGCCGCTTCCGGGATTCCTGGCCCCCGGCCTGTTCGATCAGAACTATCTCTACTCCTTCTACGCCAGGGTCATCGAAGCGTTGACCGGCACCGTTCAGGGCGTCCCCTGTCCCGCCTCGAGCTCCTACACCGCCGCCTGCGGCTATCCCGACCAGGGAGTCGACGACCGGCGGCACCTCTACTTCGTCGAGCCCATGGCGGCCCGCAATCTGACCGATGTGGCCGTCGGGGCCTCGGCCCCCTTTTCCGTCTACCCGAACCTTGTGTACGCCCCCCACGCCTATACCCACGTCTTTACCGTGGACACCGACGTCCCGGGGGGCGTGGCGTCAGCGGTCTATCCGACCAGCTACAACCAGGCCATGCAGACCGCTTCCCTGGAGGCGCGTGCCCTCGACGCCGCCCTCTTCATCGGGGAGTACGGGAACTCCAACGACCAGGATTCCACCATCCTGGCCCAGGAGACGGCCGCTCAGGAGACCGCCATGGTCGGCTCGACCCTGTGGGCCTGGAAGGGGAACTGCGGGCCCGGCCAGACCGCCGCCGAGTGCGAGCCCGGACTGTGGTCCGTGTACCAGGGGGACCCCTCCTCTACTCCGACCGAGAACCTCGGCCTGATCGACACCAGAGTGACCTATCTGGACCGGGCCTGGCCCCGGGCCACTGCCGGGACCCTCCAGGGCTACGCCTATGACCCGTCCACCGGCGTCTTTTCCATGTCGGCCTCCGGCGCCGGGCCGGTGATGCCGGGGGACAGGGACCACGAGACGGTTATCTACGCGCCGGGGCCGCTGTCGGGAGCCGTAGTGGTAACGGGCGCTGCCCGCCTCGACGCCGTGATAGCCGAACCCGACGGAACCCGCATCGTCTATGTGGCTCCGACCGGCTCGGCCAGCTACGGCGTCGAGCTGGCCAGCCGGCCCTCCACCGGGTGAGCGCGCAACGTCTCGGCCTCCAGCCGCGCCGTCCGTTCCGCATCATGCGCTGGGTGCCCCTGACGGCCGTGGTCATCGGCATAGTCGGCGCACTGGTGGTGGCGGCGGCGCCGTGGAGCTCGGGGGCCATCCCCTACGGCACCGGCTCAGCGGTGGAGTCGGGTCCGGCGGTGATACCCGACTTTGCTGTGCCGGGGGGGTACCACGTCGTCTACCGGGTGACGGCGGCGGGTGTGTCGGCCTACACCGAGCAGATCTGGACCGACCGGCCCTTCGAGAGTGTCGACCAGACCCAGTCCGGCGCACCTCCCGGCGGTCCGGTCGACCTGGCCACCGTGTCCCGACTGGGCGCCGAGATCTTGACGACGGGCCACTCCGAGCCCGCTCTGATCCACGTGCCGGTCATGGTGGGGGCCAGGGATCTGCGCCTGGACGCCGTCATCAGCTCCGCTCTGGCCGGCGGCTTCCTGCAATATGCGGGCACATCAACCGTTCTGGGCCGTCGGTGCTGGAACTACCGCAGCGCCCAGTCCCTCTTGGACACCGGGGCCATGGCCAGGCTCAGCGGCACCGCCAACTTCGTCCTCAGCTGCGTCGGCGCCGACGGCATCATCCTGGCCGAGGCCACCTACAAGAACTCCAGGGTGGCCCAGTTGCGCCAGGCCGTCGCCCTATCGGTGGGTGCGATCGCCGGAGGCACGGCCGAGTACCAGATGAGCGCGGTGGCCACGCCCTTCAATGAGGGGGGCGGGTCGTTCCAGGCCCTGACCCTGGCCAGCTCGCCCCCGGGTCTGTCCTGGACGGCCGGGTGGGTCCCTCCCGGCTTCGTGCACTACGGGCGTTACGCGGTAGTGCCTTCCCAACCCCAGCTTTTCGACCAGACCTCGGGCCAGCAACCCAGCCCGCTGGGAGTTCCGCCCGGCCTGGTGTCCGAGCTCGATGACGCCTATGTGTCCGGGTCCAACCTGATCGTGGTCCAACAGGGCGTCACGGCGGGAGGCTCTTTGTTCAAGGCCCCCACCGGCGGAGTGAACGTGACCCTCGGGCCGGTCATGGGAACCGGCCAGCTGATGCTGTCGGCCACGGCGTCGTTCGTGAGCGCCGAGCCCGACGGAGGGTCTCACTTTGTCCGGGTGTCCGGCACGGTGGCTCCCGATGAGTTGGTCCGGGTGGCCCGATCCCTGGAGGTGGAAAGCCCGGGGCGACTGGTGCAGCTCAAAGAGGGGTGACTAAGTTCTGTCCGGGTAATCGGATTGTCCGGTTGGGGCGGAGTGCCCGAACCGGGGAGTCGGGCCCGCTAGAGCGGGTATTGGGGCCGGTAGGGGAGTTCTCTGCTGTGATCGCACCTGGGGGGTGCATGTCCGAGGGACATGGTCGGGAGAGGATCGGATGACGACCATCGCTCCCGAGCCGCTGGGCGCCGGTGGCCCCGCAGTCTCGAATGGGCTGGGCCGGTGGGTGGAGGACGCCCGGGTTCGACGGGTCTTCAACTGGGTGGCGGCGGCCCTGGCCCTGTACTGGATGGTGGAGCGGCTCTGGGATCCGCCCGTCGGGGTCATCCTCAAAGGCGCCGTCATCGGCGGCCTCTACTCGCTGCTGGCCCTGGGCGTGGCCCTG
>DATLUK010000007.1:0-4309 GCA_035533195.1 Acidimicrobiales bacterium
GCAGGCTGGCAGATCCGACAGACCGGGCGCCCCTTGGCGTCGGCGGCGGACACCGGGCGGACCCCGGCCCGGTGGCGGGCGATGATCGGACAGTCGGCCCGGTGCAGGTTGGCGCCCGTGGCCGTGGTCACCAGCCCGCTGGCCCCGGCCGCAGAGGCGGGCGCCGAGGAGGCGGCGCCACGAGCCCCTCGGGCCCGGACCACCCCCTCGGGGTCCCGGGCCAGCACCGCCTCGAGCAGGTCGAAGAGCTGGCGGTCGCGCTGGAGCTGCTCCATGTGGTGCAGGTCGGCCTGGTCATAGATGCGGTATAGCCAGTGGGCCCAATAGAGGAGCCCGCCGACCACCATCAGGCCGAGGCCGATGAACGATCCGCTGACCAGATAGGGGATCTGGCCCTGGATGTAGGGGGTGTGGGCCGACCCGTACCAGGCCAGGATGATGATGACGATCCCGAGAGGGACCAGCACCGAGCCCGCCGCCACCTGCCAGGTGTTACGCAGGTCGAAGCGACGGAAGCGGTCGGCCGCCGCCGCCAGGAGGTCCGAGCGGCGGGCATCGGCTCGCTTGACGTCCTCGGCCGTGACCGTTCCGGCCAACTCGGTGGTCATGGGTCAGATCCTTCCTTCCAGCAGCTGCCAGCGGGCGTAACCAAGGAGCGGGGCGGCCGCCATGATGGCCACCAGAACCCCGATGATGACCCAGCCGGCCGGCACCGGGCTCGATCCGGGCGATCCTGAGTCCGAGGCCAGGCCGGATCCCGGTCCCGACACCCCGCTCGGTGACCCGGGCGAGGGCGAGGCGGAAAGGGTCGTGCCCCCCGATGTGGACCCGATGGGGGCGCCGGGCGAACTGGACGAAGCGGACGCCGCCGAGGATGAACTCGGCCCACCCGTCGAGCCGGTGGGAGAGGCCGAAGCCAAAGAGCCCGGCGCCGGAGCGGTGGTGGCGAACACGGAGGCCTGAGCCTCACCCAGGGTCACCTGGTAGCGAACGGGAGCACCCGGTGTGCCAAGTGGGATGGGCGCCTGCCCGGGGACGGTGATGGCCGGAACCCCGGGCACTCCGATGGCAGGCAGGGTGCGCTGCACCACGATGTCGAGCCCGCCGGAGGTGACGGTGGCATCGGCGCCGGTGACCAAGGTCTGGGGATTGAGCACCTTGATGGTGATGCCGTCGTTCTTGAGGGCTGCGTCCAGGGCGGCCTGGACCCCGGCCACCACGCCATAGCCCACCGGCTGCTGGCCGGCCAGGTGGACGCCGTTCTGGTCGATGTAGGCAGCCAGACCGGCCACGGTCACGTTCCCGACGTGCAGGGCGGCGGCGGGCACCGCTTTGATCCCGTCGCTCATGGCCTGGGCCGACCCGGACACGCTGGCGATGTGGATGATGCCCGCCACCACGATGCCGCTGGCCACCGCGTCGGAGACGCTGTCCACGCACGCCGCCCCCAGGTGCACGGCGGCGTCGGACTGAGCCGGCCCACCGCCGGCCTCCTGGGTGGCACCGGAAGCCAGGGAGTAGGAGGACACCGATGCCTCGGATGTTCCGCCGTTCTGGTCGGCGGCGGCCCGGGCGGCGCCGGCGTTGACCGTCGAAGGCTCGGAACTGGTGGGATAGCTAGACGAGGCCGGGCTGCTCGGCGATGGCGGGTAGGCGGCCGAGGCCAGCACCGGGTCGTTGGGAACGCCCTTGAAACCGAACTCGCCCAGGGCGCTGCCCACCCCGGCGGCGGTGTCCCCCGGGTAAGCGGCTGATCCCAGGGAGGCCACCAGCGGCCCGGAGGAGACGTTCTCCCGGGCGTAGGGGACGTCCAGTTCGGTGATGTTGCCCTGCTGCGGGTCACCGACCGGCAGCAGACCGGGGCTGTCCAGCTCGTAGCGGTAGCCGGCGGCCGAACCGCCCAGGGTGTAACCGGCTATGTCATGGCCGGAGGCGTTGGCGGTAGCCGCCAGCTGGGCGGACGAGCAGGTCGGACCCGGCGGGGACGTGGCGGCCCGGGCGGCCTGGCCGAGACCCAACCCCGGGGCGGTGATGATCCAGCCCAGGCTGAGTAGGGTCCCGCCGGCCAGTCCGGTGCGCAGCTGCCGGCGCCGGCTCCGGGCTCCCGGGCGGTTCTGGTTATTGGCCGAGCCGGTCCCGCTCATCACGCCCCCAGGTACGACGCCAGTACGCCGTCGGAACGCAGATCGGCCGGTTCGCCCACGTCCACCACTGTGCCCTTGTCCAGCACGTAGGCATAGTCGGCCATGTCCAGGGCCGCACTGACGTACTGCTCGACCAGCAGGATGCTGGTGCCGGACGCAGCCATGGCCCGCACCTCCTCGAAGAGCTTGGCCACGATCAGGGGGGCGAGACCCATGGAGATCTCATCGAGGAGCAGGAGCCGGGGCTTGGACAGCAGGGCCCGGGCCAGGGCCAGCATCTGCTGCTCGCCTCCGGAGAGGGTGCCGGCCATCTGGTCGAGGCGGCTCCCGAGAGCTGGGAAGCGGGCCACCGCCTCGTCCTCGATGTCTGCCCGCCGGCCGGTCACGTAACCGGCCATGCTCAGATTGGCCCGCACGGTGAGGCTGGGGAAGATGCCCCGACCTTCGGGGACCTGGAGCAGGCCGAGTCGGGCGATGTGGCTGGCCTTGCGCCCGTCGATGCGTTGACCGGCCAGCTCGATGCTGCCCCCCGACGGCTTGACCAGTCCGGAGATCGCCCGCAGGGTGGTGGTCTTGCCCGCGCCGTTGGCCCCGAGCAGGGCGACCACCGCTCCCTCGGGGACGAGCAGGGACACCCCCGACAGGGCCCGCAGTCCGCCGTAGGAGACGCTCAGCTGATCGACGACCAGGAGGGCCTCAGGCGGCATCGCTGTCCCCCAGGTAGGCAGCCACCACTCGCGGATCGTTGCGAACCTCGGAAGGAAGCCCCTCGGCTATGCGCTCACCGAAGTCCAGGACCGTGATCCGGTCACAGATCTCCATGACCAGGGCGACGTCGTGCTCGACCAGAAGGACGGCCGGCTCCCCGGTCTCGCGCCCCACGGCCCCCAGCAGCAGGTCACGGAAGTGCTCTGTCTCGGCCTGGTCCAGACCCGAGCTGGGCTCGTCCAGGAGAAGGATGCGGGGCCGGGCGGCCAGGGCCCGGCCCAACTCGACCAGCCGACCCTGCCCGGTCGAGAGCTGCCCGGCCACCCGGCCGGCCAGGTCGCCCAGACCGAGCCTCTCGATGATCTCATCGACGACCCGCCGTCCCTCCCGCCGCTTCAGGCCCAATACGGCTCCGGGCACCGAGGCCTCCCAGGCGGCCAGGAGATTGTCATGCACCGTCAGGCCCCCGAACAGTTCGAGACGCTGGAAGGTCCGGGCGATGCCGGCCCGGCCCCGGCGGTGCCGCGGCCAGTCGGTGATGTCGATGCCATCGAAGCGGACCCGGCCCGAGTGCGGGGCGACCAGGCCGGTGACGACGTTGAACAGCGTCGTCTTACCGGCCCCGTTGGGACCGATCAGGCCGGTGATGGTGCCCCGGCTCACATCCAGATCGACGCTGGACAGGGCCGTCACGCCCCCGAAGCGGACCGTGACCCCCCCGACCGACAGGAGCGGGTCCTCAGCGGGCATCGGCCACCTCGGCGGGGTCGGACGTGACCCGGCGGCGGGACGCGAAGGTGATCGGAACCAGCCGGCCCCCGCTCAACTCCCGCAGCGGCCGGCGGCGGAACAGAGCGGAGAAATGCCGCATGTACACGGCGCTGCGGGTGGTCGGGCCCTCGGGGTACTGGGCCAGGGCCACCGCCCCCACCGCCACCCCCAGGGGGATGTAGCTCTCCACCGTGCTGGACAGGGGCAGCAGCTGGAGCAGGTAGATGCCCCCGGCCAGCATGCCGCCGGGCACCAAGGCCCGGCCCCCCAGCACCACCAGGAGGAGAAGCTCGAGGGAGGCGCCGAAAGCGAAGTCGTTGGGGTCCACCGCCAGTCGCATGGCGCCGTAGAAGGCGCCGGCAAAGGCGGCCGCCGCCCCGCAGCCCGCAAAGACGGCCAGCTTGGTCAGGGTCAGGTTGACCCCGAAGGTCGATGCGCCGAGCGGGGCGTCGCGCATCATCTGCAGGCGCCGGCCCACCGGGCCGCGGTTGAGCAGGGATGCCCCCAGCGCGTACAAGCCGAGGAGAATGGCGGAGAGCCAATAGAACGACAACGTCCCGTTGAAGCGGATCCCGAAGATGTCCGGACGGGCGACGGTGGTGCCGGTGTAGCCGCCGCTGACCCACTTGCGCGGGAAGACCAGTGTGTCCATGATCAGGGCGAAGGCCATGGTGGCCAGGGCCAGG
>DATLUK010000008.1:0-4373 GCA_035533195.1 Acidimicrobiales bacterium
CCTGGAGATGGAAGGCGTGGAGGTCATGTTCGGCCTCCCCGGGGGCTGCATCCTGCCCGTCTACGACCCCATCATCGACAGCCCCATCCGCCACATCCTGGTGCGCCACGAGCAGGGCGCCGGCCACATGGCCGAGGGTTATGCCCACGTGACCGGTAAGCCGGGCGTGGCCATGGTGACCAGCGGCCCGGCCGCCACCAACATCGTCACCCCGCTCTGCGACGCCTACATGGACTCGGTGCCCATGGTCGTCATCACCGGGCAGGTGAACACTTTCGCCATCGGCAGCGATGCCTTCCAGGAGTGCGACACCACCGGGATCACCCAGGCCGTGACCAAGCACAACTGGCTGGTGACCGACGCCGCCGACATCCCCCTGGTGGTCCGGGAGGCGTTCCACATCGCCAACACCGGCAGGCCCGGCCCCGTGCTCATCGACCTGCCCAAGGACGTGGCCAACCAACTCATGGAGTGGCAGTGGCCGACCGACGCCGATGTCGATGCCGACCTGCCCGGCTACAAGCCCACCACCAAGGGCAACGGTCGCATGATCCGCGAGGCCGCCCGCATGATCGCGGCGGCCGAGCGCCCGGTCATCTACGCCGGCGGCGGCATCCTCAAGGCCCGGGCCGCCGAGGCCCTGCGGGAGCTGGCCGAGCTGACCGGCATCCCCGTGGTCACCACCCTCATGGCCCGGGGCGCGTTCCCGGACAGCCACCCCCTGGCCCTGGGCATGCCGGGCATGCATGGCAACTACACCGCCGTGACCTCCATGCAGAAGGCCGACCTGCTCATCGCTCTGGGCTCACGCTTCGATGACCGGGTGACCGGCAAGGTGGACGCCTTCGCCCCCGGGGCCAAGATCGTCCATGTCGACATCGACCCGGCCGAGCTCGGCAAAGTTCGCCGTCCCGATGTCCCCATCGTCGGTGACTGCCGCAGTGTCATCGGGGAGATAACCCAGGCCCTGCGCCAGCTGGCCGCCGCCGAGGACGCCGCTCCGCCCCCCGATCGGGGGCCCTGGTTGGCCCAGATCCGGGACTGGCAGGCCCGCTTCCCCCTCCACTACGAGATGGCCGAGGACGACCGTTTCCTCAAGCCCCAGTTCGTGATCGAGACCCTGCGGGAGAACACCCCGGAGGACGTCATCCTCGCCTCCGGGGTGGGCCAGCACCAGATGTGGGCCAGCCAGCACTTCCGTTTCGAGCATCCCTACACCTGGGTCAACTCCGGGGGTCTCGGCACCATGGGCTTCGCGGTGCCCGCCGCCATCGGGGCCAAGGTGGGCCGCCCCGATCGGATGGTGTGGGCCGTCGACGGTGACGGTTGCTTCCAGATGACGGCCCAGGAGTTGGTGACGGCGTCGGCTGAGCGCATCCCGGTCAAGATCGCCATCCTCAACAACGCCTATCTGGGCATGGTCCGCCAGTGGCAGGAGCTGTTCTACGAGGAGCGCTACTCCGAGGTCTACCTGTCCCCCGACCTGCCCGACTACGTCAAGTGGGCCGAGGCCATGGGTTGCGTCGGCCTGCGCGTGGAACACGCTGAGGAGGTGCAGCCCGCCATCGAAAAGGCCAACTCCATCGATGACCGCCCCGTGGTCATCGACTTCCGCACCGACAGCCGGGAAAAGGTCTACCCCATGGTCCCCGCCGGCGGTTCCAACGATGACATCATCCTCGGCCCGTCCCAGGGGGAGGGCGGCCGATGAGCGCCACCTCACCCGGGCGGCACACCACCGCCCGCCACCACATCCTCTCCGTCCTGGTGGAGAACAAGGCCGGGGTGCTGGCCCGGGTGTCGGGCCTGTTCTCCCGCCGGGGTTACAACATCTACTCCCTGGCCGTGGCCCCCACCGATGACGATCGCTTCAGCCGCATCACCATCGTGGTCGACGTGGGCGGCACCACTCTCGAACAGATCACCAAGCAGCTGTTCAAGCTCATCAACGTGGTCAAGATCAACGAGCTGGACCCGGCCGAGTCGACCGAGATGGAGTTGGCCCTGGCCACGGTCAGGGCCGACGCCGGCTCCCGGGGCGAGATCATCGAGATGGTCAACGTCTTCGGGGGCCACATCGTGGATGTCTCCCACGACGCCCTCACCGTCTCGGTGGCCGATGCCCCGGCCCGGGTCGACGACTTCGAGGAGCTCATGCGAGCGTATGGGATAGTCGAACTGCAGCGGACCGGACGGGTCGCCCTGCCCAAACTCGATCGCCAGGCGCCCCGCCTGCGCAGTGTCACCGGAAAGGTTGGATGATGGCCAAGCTGTACTACGAGAAGGACGCTGACCCCTCTCTCATCTCGGGTCGGAAGGTGGCCGTCCTCGGCTACGGATCCCAAGGCCACGCCCATGCTCTCAATCTGAGGGACACCGGCGTGGACGTGGTCGTAGGCCTGCGGGAGGGATCGTCCTCCAAGGCCAAGGCGGAGGAAGCCGGGCTCAAGGTGATGTCCATAGCCGATGCCTCGGCCGCTGCCGACGTGATCATGATCCTGCTGCCCGACACCGAGCAGGCCGACATCTTCACCGCCGACATCGAGCCCCACCTGAAGGCTGGCGACGCCCTCCTCTTCGCCCACGGCCTCAACATCCGCTTCGGCCTCATCAAGCCCCCGGCGGGCGTCGACGTAGCCATGGTGGCCCCCAAGGGGCCGGGGCACCTGGTCCGGCGCACCTACACCGAGGGTGGGGGAGTACCCGCTTTGGTGGCGGTGGAGGCCGACGCCACTGGTAAGGCCAAGGAGTTGGCTCTGTCCTACGCCTATGCCATCGGGGCCACCCGGGCCGGGGTGCTGGAGACGACCTTCGCGGAGGAGACCGAGACCGACCTCTTCGGTGAGCAGGTTGTGCTCTGCGGCGGACTGACCGCCCTGGTCATCAACGGATTCGAGACCCTGGTGGCGGCCGGCTACCAGCCCGAGTCGGCCTACTTCGAGTGCCTCCACGAGCTCAAGCTGATCGTCGACCTCATGTACGAGGGCGGGATAGCCGGGATGCGCTTCTCCATCTCCGACACCGCCGAGTACGGGGACGTGACCCGGGGCCCCCGGGTCATCAACTCCGCCGTGCGGGCCGAGATGGAGAAGATCCTGGGTGAGATCCAATCCGGGAAGTTCGCCGAGGAGTGGGTGGCCGAGCACCGGGCCGGCCGGGCCCGCTTCAACGGCCTGCGCCAGGCCGGTCAGGAGCACCAGATCGAGAAGGTGGGCGCCGAGCTGCGGGCCATGATGCCGTGGATCTCGGCGGGCAAGACCCGGCCCCAGGACGCCTCCGGCGGAGCGCAACTTACGTAGCGGGTTCCGGGTCCTCCCAGCAAACGCTCAGGAGTCTCCAAGCCCCGGCGGGCACAATCCAGGGGTGACCCCGGTTGTAACGGGGTGAAAGAGGTTCCGCAATGAGAGAGAGCATCCATCTCGGCCGCATAGGCCGGACCAGCATCGGAGTCAGCTGGACCCTGATCCCCATCGCCTTCCTGATCACCTGGGGCTTGGCCGGCGGCCTGCCCCATGAGGTGGGCGGGTACCCGCCTGACCTGTACTGGGTGGCCGGCCTGCTGACCGCGGTCGCCTTCTACGCCAGCCTGCTGGCCCATGAACTGGCCCACGTCTTCGTCGCCCGCCGGAATGGCCTGCAGGTCAAGGGCATCGTGCTGTGGCTCTTCGGAGGCATGGCCCAGATCGACGGGGACGCCACTGACGCCGGCTCGGAGCTGCGCATGGCGCTGGTCGGCCCGATGACCAGCTTCCTCATCGGAGGCCTGTCCGCCGCCGCCGCCTGGATGGTGGCCTGGCTCGGCCTGAGCCCGCTGGCCGTTGCCGCCCTGGCCTGGCTGGCCGGCATCAACCTCCTACTCGGGGCCTTCAACCTGATCCCCGCCTTTCCGCTCGACGGGGGCAGGGTGCTGCGGGGGCTGCTCTGGCTGCGTTCGGGCGACAAGGCCCGGGCCACCTACACCGCCGCCCGCACCGGCCGGGTGCTCGGCTTCCTCTTGGTTGCCTTCGGGCTGTTCGAGACCCTCTCCGGGAACCTGAACGGCCTCTGGTTCGCCATGATCGGTTGGTTCATCTCCTCCGCCGCCACCCAGCAGATGCTGGTGTCGCGCCCTTCGGGCGCCGGCGCCGTCATCGCCCGTCCCGGGGCTCAGGTCATCGATCTGGCCTCCGCCGCCGTCCCGACGGCCGCGGTGGTCGGAGTGCCGTCCAGCCTGACCGTCTCGGAAACCTACGACCGGTACTTCCGCCACTCGGTGCTGACCAGCCTCCCGGTGGTGGACGAGGCCGGCCGCATCCTCGGTACCGTCACCCGTGACGGGCTCTACGCCGTGCCCGGCGAGCGGTGGTGGATGACCTCGGTCCTGGAGGCCACCA
>DATLUK010000009.1:0-4382 GCA_035533195.1 Acidimicrobiales bacterium
AGCTTGCAGATGATGGCCGACATGAAGTTGGCCGAACCGTCGATGTTCTGGGCCACCGTGGAACTCGGATCAGCCAGCTGGCTGGCGATCTGGGGCCAGGACAGACCCTGGAGGACGGCGGGGTCGTAGGTGCTGTTCACGGTGTACTTGTTGCCGAAGTCGATGAAGGGCACCGAGCCCTGGGAGTCATAGGTCTGCAGGATCTTCGCCTGCGCCGCCGTGGGCGTCTGTAGGTTGACGTGGGTTGAGTTCTGCATCTCCACCGGTACGAAGCTCACGTACGGGCTCGAATAGCTGGAGCCCACGAAGCTGAAGGTGTTGGTGTCGGGGTCCACGTCGCTGCCCGACGACATGGTCGTCTTGAGGCCGGTGAAGGTCCCGAACCGGGACAGGGCGACCACCATGGGCCAGCGGGAGGCGCCGCAGTATGGGCACCACTCGTCGCCCATGTAGAGCACCTCGGGCTTGCCGCCCAGAGTCAGTGGGGTGGCCTTGGAGATGGCCGTCGGAGCGCTGGCGGCGCCGGAGGGCACCTTGACCTGGTTGAAGGTGGCCAGGGGAACGCTGCTCACGTCGCTGACCACCCCGGCGGCGGCGGGAGTGGAATCGATGGCGCTGCTCGGCTTGCTGCTCCCGCCGCCGGTGACGGCCACTACGACGATGACGATGACGATGACGATGACCACCAGGCCGAGGATGGCCAGCCGCCCCCGGGGAAAGCCTGTCTGGCGCCGGGCTCCTCCCCGTCCTGATCGGCCTCTGCTGGGCCCGCGGCCCCCACCAGAGCGGTTGCCCCCGCCGGATCGCGGCCTTTGCCCCCCGCGTTCTTGACTCGGCCGCGTCCTGTTCCCGGTCTGTGCCATGCCGGCAGGTTACCGATGCCCGGGGCCCCATCCGGGTCGGCCGGGGAATGCCAGGCCGGAGGCGCAGGTTGTACTTACCCTCAAAGGTATTGGCCAACGAGGTCGATCAGTGCCTTGAGGAAGTCGTGTGTGAGGCGGCCTCGGTTAGGGAAGTGTTGCCAGAGCGTTAAGTCTGCGCTTATGCCGCAACAATCGGCCTAAAACAGGGTATTAAGTCTTAGGGACTGCAGGTAACCGGAAGGGAGCCCAGATGGTTGAGATTCATGAAGGCGCCAAGGAAAGGCTGTTGGCAGCAGCCGAGGAGCTCCGGGTGACCCATGCCTCTGAGGTTGCTGTGAGCACCAGCCGCCTGCTCAACCCATTGCTCGACATCTGGTCCATAGCCTCCGAGCTCGGCCCCTTGGTCGCCGCCCCGGTCGAGGAGCTCTTGACCGTCTATGCCGGGCCTCGCGACCTGGCCTCCCCCGCTGAGCTGGAAGAACTTGTCGAGCGCCTTAGGACTGCCTCCGACCTGGCGATGGTTTAATCAGGTCAGGTAACCGGCTCCATTTGGGAGCGGCCGCCTCCCGGCTCGACCGCCCGGAGGAGGGGAAGAAGTGGGCAGAGAATGACAACGGCAGCGGCGGAGGTCAGTCCGCGATGCATTGACGTCCTGGTTATCGACGACCTGGCCGACGCCCGCCGCCTGTTGCGTCTGGTCCTCGACGGAGACGACCGGTTCCGGGTCGTGGGCGAAGCCGCGGACGGCCAACGCGGCATCGAGTTGGCCACTCATCTCCACCCCGATTTGATCCTGCTGGACCTGGTCATGCCCCACATGGCAGGGCTGGAAGCTCTGCCCGGTCTCCGGGCGGCGGCCCCGGCAGCCAAGGTTGTGGTTGTCTCCAACACCGAGGACGACACGCTGGAAGCGGAGGCCCGCTCGCTCGGCGCCGTCGGGTACCTGGAGAAGGGACTCTCCCCCAGCGAACTGGTCGAGGGCCTCCTGGCGACGGCGGGGGCCTTGGAGGCGATCGAGCGGGGCCTCTCCGAGGCCCGGTCCCGCCTGGCCGCCGAGGTCAAAAGCGCCCGTTCCGCCCGTCACTTCGTCGAGTCGACCCTGGCCGCGTGGGACTCTTCTGAGCCCACTGACGTGGTCAAGCTCCTGGTCAGCGAGTTGGTCACCAACGCAGTGCTCCATGCCCGCTCAGAGGCCGAAGTGGTCGTCCAGCTCCGCCCCCGGTCCATCCGGATCGAGGTGCTGGATCGCAGCCCTGACCTGCCCATCGTGCGCCAGGTCGAGCCCGAAGCCACTTCGGGCCGGGGTATGGCCCTGGTCAGCGCCTTGGCCTCGGCCTGGGGCACCCGCCGCCTGCCCCAGGGGAAGGCAGTGTGGTTCGAGGTACCCCGATCGGCCCTCTCCCACTGACAGACTGAGGGAATGGACGCCGCCCCCGCCGACTTCGACCGGGGCCGGGACCTGGGCATCCTGGCCCAGATCGAGGCGGAGGTGGCCGACGTGGAGGCTGCTCTCGAGCGTCTGGAGAGCGGGACTTATGGGATCTGCGAGGCCTGTGCGGCGCCGATCGAGGACTCGCATCTAGAGACTCTCCCCGCCAGCCGCTTCTGCCTGGCCCACCAGGACCTCGATTTCAATCGAAGCGCCGACCCAGCTTGACCTCACCCGCACCGACCCTGGCCCAGCGGCCGGACAGGTTGTGATGGGCCCCGGAGCGGTCCTCCGGGTGGGACAGGCGCCGCTCGAGGGCGGAGATCACCCCGCCATGGGTCACGACCAGCACGTTGGTCCCTCTGGTCACGCCCTTCACGAGGTCGAGGAGCGCGGCGCAGACCCGGCGGGTCACCGAGTCGGTTGATTCGCCTCCGGGCGGCCGGTCGAGCTGGTGGGCTCTCCAGGCGGCCACCTCCTCCGGCCATCCGGCGGCGGTCTCTTCACCGGTGTGGCCGGTCCACCACCCGAGCTCCCGCTCCCGGAGGCGGGCGTCGACCGTGGGAGGGGTCAGGCCGAGGCTGACGGCCAGGATGCCGGCCGTGGCCCGGGCCCGTTCGAGATCGGAGCAGGCGACCTCGGAGATGCCGAGGCCGACCAGGCGTGGTGCGAGGAGGTGGACCTGGGCCACTCCGTCGTCCGACAGGGCCGGGTCGGACCAGCCCTGGGCCCGGTTCTCGGCGTTCCAGGTTGACTGGGCGTGCCGGATGAGCAGGGCGTTGGTCATCGGCCAGAAGTGAACCATCTATGGCGGCGTCGGTAGCCTTCCGGGGTGGCGAGGATCAGACTGTTCGCCGGAGCCCGTGAGGCGGCGGGTACCGGAAGGGACGAGATCCCGGGCCGTACGGTCGCTCAGGTGCTCGATGGGGCCGTCGGGCGGTACGGAGCCGGCTTTGCCGAGGTGCTCTCCGTCAGCCGGGTGTGGGTGAACGGTGAGCCTGCCGCCCAGGAGGACCCAGTGAGCGATTCCGATGAGGTGGCCGTCCTGCCGCCAGTGTCCGGCGGAGCCGGACAAACCAACCCCGTCGGCGGAGCCGGGGAAGTAAACCCCGCCGGCGGAGCCGGACTGGGTGCGGCTCGATGAGCACAGCGGCGGCGCCGGTCGCGGTCGGGGCCGGCACCGGGGCCAAGACGAAGGCGGCACCTGGGGCGGCGCGGCTGGTCCCGGTTCCCCCCGCCATCCCTCACGGTCGCCTCGGTGTTCTGTGGGGCCTGCTCACGGCCGGGGCCGTGTTCGGCGGGAGGTGGAGCGTGGCCGGATGGCTCGGCGTGGGGGCCATGGTGGCGGTGTTGGCCCTGGCCCGCACCCGACTGGTCAAGCCCGTCATGGCTGCCGGCGCCCTGACGGCCGCACTGGGGGCACCCCTGGTGGCGGCCCTGGCCGGGGGCTGGGCCGCCCTGGCCGTCCTGTTCGCCTCGGCCGGCCTCGGCCTGTTTCTGGCTCACCGCCGGGACGCCAGCTCCTGGATCTCGGTGAGCGCTCCCGCCAACGTAGTGACCGGAGGCGGTCTGGCCCTGGGCCTCTGCGGGGTATCTCTCGTTCTTCTGGAGAGCAGAAGCATGACTCTGATTGCCCTGGTTCTGGCCTTCGCCTGCTGCCACGACGCCAGCCGGTACCTGGTGGGCTGGGGGGCTCCGAGTGTGTGGGAGGGACGGGTGGCCGGGGTGGCCGCCGTGGCCAGCGCCACCCTCGCCGTGGCCGTGGTCCAGCCCACCCCGGTGTCGGGGGCCTACCCGTGGATCCTGGGCGGCCTGGTGGCCTCCGGCGGCTGTCTGGGCCGGCCACTGGTCGCCCGCCTCGAGGGCGGGTCGGCCGTTGGTCCCTTGCGCCGGCTCGACACCCTGTTGCTGGCAGCCCCGGCCGTTCTCCTCATGGCCCTGGCCGGTCACCGCTAGCCGGGCATTCCGCACATGACCGGACGTGAAGGTCGACGATTGATCAAAGAGGTTCACCGGCTCAGTGCAGGCGCGCTGTGGGGTCGACTTTGAGGAGTCGGAGCAGTCGCACTTGGGTCTCGTTGGGACGGGGA
>DATLUK010000010.1:0-2477 GCA_035533195.1 Acidimicrobiales bacterium
CAGGGCCAGGGCGAGAGCCAGGAGCAGGACCACGGCCGCGGCCGAGGACCAGTCGGTCAGGTAGGAGAAGAGGGGTCCGGTCACCCGGTCGGCCGAAATGACCCCGGCCACCAGTCCCAGGCCGGCCATGGCCGCCAGCCAACCGGCCTCGGGCCGGCGGCGGCGCCGGGCGACCCGCAGGGTGGCGGCCACGGCCCCCAGGAAGACGACCAGCACGACCACGGCCACCGCCAGCCCAGGGGAGCGGGCGTCGAGGCGGCCCCGGAAGGGCGGCCACAGGGCTCCGCCGATGGCCTCGACGGCGTGAACGGGCGTCTGGTGAGGGGGCGAGGAGGTGAAGAACCTGACCAGCTGGGTGAGGTTGCCCGGGCGGCTGCCGGCCTCCTGCACGAGGGGTGGCAGCCAAAGGACCAGGCCCAGGACGGCCGAGCCCGTAAGTGCCCGGATCGGCCACCCGGGGCCGACTCCATCGCCCAAGCCCCCGCCGCCGCCTTCGATCCAGGCCCCGCCCCCGGCGCCGCCGCCAGTCGTCGACAGCCCGACGGCCAGGGCCAGGGCCCCAATGCCGGCCACCAGGACGCCTGTGCCGACGTCGGTCTGGACCAGGAAGCTGCCCAACACCACGCACGCCGGCAGGGCCCAGCGCCGGCCCCGGGCCAGGGCGGCGGCACAGACGAGGAAGGTGCCGGTGGGCACGATGATGGCGACCGGGTTCCACACCTGGGCCACGGTGGTCGGTCCCAGGGCGGCCAGCTCGACCATGCTGAGCGCCCCCGCCCAGCGGGCGGCCCGGGGACCGGCCAGGGCGCCGGCTGCCGCCACCGTGCCGATGGCAAAAGCCCCGGTCAGCAGCACCGATCCCACCGCCAGGCCCCGCTCGGTGCTGCCCAGGAGCTTGTAGGGAAGGGCCAGCAGGTAGAAGTACAACGGCCCGGGGTGGCTCCAGCCGAAGCGCGAATAGGGCCCCACCAGCTGGCGCAGGGAGGCGGCCCGGTCGGTGGACAGGAGGATCACGGCCTGGTCCCCCCAGGGTCCCTGGGCCACGGAGGCGGTCACGGCCGCCAGGACCAGCACGGGCAGGGCCACGATGCCCACAGCCAGGCGGTCCAGGCGGCCACCCGGCCGCCGGCTCACCCCGGCGCCCCGCCCCCGGCCGCCCCCGCCGCCCCGCCCCCGGCCGCCCCCGCCGCGGCCAGGGAGGCCTCGGCCAAGCGGCGGGCCGCTTCCGGGTTGGACATGATGCTGGGGGCGACCACCGCCCGCATGCCTTCGGCCTCCACGGCGCCGGCCAGGGCGGCGTCGGCCGGGTCGATGACCAGAGCGGCGGCCAGGGGGGCGTAGAGGCGGGCCACGCCCACCACCGAGGCCTCGTGGCCCAGCTCGGCCAGGAGCCGATCAGCGGGGCCCTTGAGGGCGGCACCGGCCACGATGGGGCTGATGGCCACGGTGTCATCCCGCCGGGCCATCACCGCCTCTGTGATCCCGGGAACGGCCAGCACCGGGGCGATGGACACGATGGGGTTGGACGGACAGATAATGACCGCCTCGGCCGTGGCCAGGGCTTCGAGCACCCCGGGAGCGGGGCGGGCCTCATCCGCGCCCTGGAAGCGCACGGCGCTTACCGGCACCCCATGCCTCCTGGCCACGAAGTAGTCCTGGAAGGAGATCTCCCCGTCTTCGATTCTGAGCATGGTCCGGACCGGGTCGTCCGACATCGGCAGCAGCTTGAGGTCGAGTCCCCAGGCCCGGGCGATCTCGGCGGTGACCTCGGACAGGGGGGCGCCCTCGGCCAGGCGCTGGGTCCGGTACAGGTGGGTGGCCAGGTCGAGATCCCCGAGGCGGAACCAGGTCTGGCCGCCGTAGCGGTCCAGGGCCTGCATGGCCCGCCAGGTCTCCCCGGTCAGGCCCCACCCTGTCTCGGCGTTGACGGCGCCGGCCAGGGTGTAGGTCACCGTGTCCAGGTCCGGGCTGATGGCCAGGCCGTGCAGGACCAGGTCGTCTCCGGTGTTGACCACGGCCGTGATCTCCTCCGGCGGGCGGGCCAGCATCAGTCCGCTCAGCAGGCGGGCTGCGCCGACTCCCGCCCCGATGGTAGTGATCACGAGGCCGGAGGCTAATGGGGGTCGACCACCTGACTCCCTGAGTGGGCGGGGTTAAAGGCCGCCACCGGCTGTGCAAGGCTCCGGCCCGTGCGGGACTCGGACTCCCGGCTGGCCGTCGCCCTCGACGCCACGCCGCTCTTGGGGTTCCGCACCGGGGTGGGGGTCTTCTGTCAGTGGGCCCTCGACAGCCTGCGCCGGCGGGACGAGCTGGCCGTCAGCGCCTTCGCCATCAGTTGGCGACGGCGAAGGGGCATCCGCGACCACATCCCCTCCGGCGTCCGGGTCATCGATACGCCCATGCCGGCCCGGCCTTTGCACCGGGCCTGGTCGGTGGGGGGAGTGCCGCCCATCGAGTGGTTCATCGGGAGGGAGGCG
>DATLUK010000011.1:0-3290 GCA_035533195.1 Acidimicrobiales bacterium
CGGACCCGGCGTGCAATCCGTATCTGGCCTTTGCCGTCATCCTGGCCGCCGGCATGAAGGGCATCGATGAGGGCTACGAGCTTCCCGCCGAGGCGGCCACCAACCTCTACGAAATGACCCCCGCTCAGCTGGCGTCGGAGGCAATCACATCCCTGCCCGGCTCCCTGTCCGACGCCCTCAACTTGATGGAGGGTTCCGAGCTGGTCAAGGCGACCTTGGGCGACCACGTCTTCGAGTGGTTCCTGCGCAACAAGCAGGCGGAGTGGCAGGACTACAAGACCCACGTCAGCCGGTTCGAGTTGGACCGCTACCTGCCCCGGCTTTAGGAAGGGACCGGCCGTGGAACCCCTTCTCATCTATCCCGACCCGCCGTCGGGCGATCTGGTCCTGGTCCTGGACCGGGCCGGCTATCCCTGGAAGGCGGTCAGCGTGGCCGAGGCGGCCACCAAGTCCGAGCCCGATGACGGCTGGGCCGGGGCGATCGTGCACACGGGCGTGCGGGCGGAGGATGCCTTCGCTGTCTGCCGGGCGGTGCGCAAGCGGGACGTGCCCCTGGAGCCATTGCTATTGATCGTGGAGCCTGCCGCGCTTGATCAACTGGAGTTGCGCGACGATCTCTTCGACGATTTCGTGCTGGCACCGCTGCGGGCCGATGAGATCGAAGCCCGGCTCAAGCACCTCTTCTGGCGCACGGGGCGGGGCCTGCGCCCCGAGTTGGTCGAACACGGCCCGCTGGTGCTCAACCTGGAGACCTACCAGGCCTCCATCGGGGGGCGGCCCCTGGACCTCACCTACATGGAGTACGAGCTGCTCCGGTTCCTGGCCACCCACGCCGGCAAGGTCTTCACCCGAGAGACGCTCCTGTCCCGGGTGTGGGGCTACGAGTACTACGGCGGGGCCAGGACGGTGGACGTCCACGTCCGCCGGCTGCGGGCCAAGCTGGGCGAGGAGCACGCCAATCTCATCTCCACCGTGCGCAGCGTGGGCTACCGCTTCGGCACCTCCCGCTGGCCCGGGTGAGCAACTACTAGGGCCGGGCGCCGCTGCCCGGGTTGGAGCCGGACTGACTGCCGGGGCTGGTCGGGGCGCCGCTCGGATGTGAGCCGGACTGGCTGCCCGGATTGGTGGGCGTGGGCACCGAGGTCGGGGCGTGTCCCTTGGCCGGGGTGGTGTTGGCCCGGTTGAGACCGGTGGAGCTCTGCGATCCGGGGTGGGTCGGGGGGCCGGTGGTGGCGGCGTTGCCGCTGGCGGCGTTGCCGGCGTTGGACCCGCCGGTGGTGGCGGCGTTGGACCCGCCGGTGGTGGGATTGGCCCCATCGGTCGAACCCTTGGCCTTGGCCGCCTTGCTCACCGCCGATCCGCTCACCCCATGATGGTGGGCGGCGGTCGAGGTCTTGGCGCCGAAGGCGGCGTGGGAGTTGGCGGTGGTCGGCAGGCTGAACGGGGTGACGTCGCTCACGGCGTGGGATACGACGTTCTGCACCGGGGCGGGCAGGGCGCCGGCGGCCCCGGCGGCGGTAACGCCGGCGGCGGTGAGGGCTATAAGCAGGCCGGCCTTGGCCGCCAGGCCCAAGGCACCGAGCTTGGTCATGAGTGCTGAGAGCAATGCGGATACGGTCATTCGTGGTCTCCTCCACTTCGGTAGTCCGGACGCCTCGAGCTGAGGCCCGGTCACGTTGCTGACTGCCGTCACCGGCAGGTCGCCCTTTTCGATGGTGAGACCGTTCATGAGCACTGCGGCCAACTCGCCCCGGGGGGTGGGAGCCGGCTGGTGGCTGAACGCCCGAACGGACTGGGCGAAGGCGCCGAGAAGCTCCTCGTCGGCGGGCAGGTTGCGCCCGGCGAAGAAGGCTTCCACGGCCCGGTCGTCCAGTGCTCGGGGCTTGCGCATCTCATCGGGGTAATCGTTGAGATCGCTCATCCGGATACGCCCTCGGCGGAGATTTCTTCCACCAGGAGCCGCCGCAGGGCCTCCAGCCCCCGTTGCTGGAGGGCCTTGACCGCCCCCGGACGCTTGCCCAGGGCGGCGGCGGTCTGCTCGACGCTCAGGTCGCCCAGCAGGCGGAGCAGGACCACGTCGCGCTGGTCCGGGGCCAGGGATTCGCAGACCCGGCGGAGACGTTCCTCCTCCACTGTCCCGAGGGCCTGGTCCTCGACACCGGGCCCGGTCGAGCGGTAGGCCGCCCCGGCGCCGGCCCCGGCCCCGGCGTCATCGATCGGCACCACCGACACCCGGCGGGCCCGGCGCCGGCGCTCGTCGATGATCCGGCGGTGAGCTATCGAGAAGACCCAGGAGCGCAGCTGTTCCTCGCCTCCGGTGAAGCCGGCCAGGCCCCGGAAGGCCCCCAGGAACACCTCGTTGGCCAGGTCCTCGGGGTCTTCGGCCCCCTGCAGGCGGAGGTAGCCCACCACCGCCGGCGCCATGGCGCGGTAGAGCGCCTCTAAGGCCCAGCCCGCCCCTCGCTGGGCGGCCGGCAGGATCGATTGGAACTGCTCCCCGAGCGACATTGCCCTCCCGGACCGCCTCGCGGGAGTATCGGCGCGTTGCCGCCCCGGCCTGAGCCACGCCGGCGCCGGCCCCGGCTCCCGGCTCAGGGCCGGGGCGCGTCGGCGGTCGTCCCATCAGGAATACCCGCCGGCGCCGGCCCGGGCTCCCGGCTCAGCGCCGGGGCACCTCGGCGGTCGTCCCATCAGGAATACCCGCCGGCTCCGGGACTGGTTTCGCCCCGTCGGCGGCGGCGAAGATGCCCCGGAACAATCCGGCATAGGCCAGGGCGTTGATCATCTGCAGTATGCCGGCCAGGAGCAGGGGGACGGCCAGGGCCACTTCGGCGAAGAGATAGCCCGCCAGTACCTGGCTGCCCGCCTGGGTGCCCTGGGCGGGCAGGCTCGACAGCGCCGCCAGGCTGGCCCGCTCGGCCGGGTCGGCCACCGACTGGGTGAAGGACTGCCGCAACGGCAGCCCCACCCGCTGGACCACCATGCGCACCAGGTACACGGCTCCCGCCGTCCAGAACCAGGGAGACAGGGCCATGGGCACGAGCAGTGCCCCCTGGATGAGCCGGACCGCCACGATGGCCCGAAGCGTGCCCATCCGCCTGGCAATGGCGGCGGCCGACAGGGCGGAGGCCAGCGTGGCCACGTTGATCACGGCAAAGAGAAGCCCGATCTGGGCCGGGCTGGCCCCGTAACGGCGGTGGAACCAGTAGCTGACGAAGGGCCCGAACATCCCGATGGCCAGCCCGTTGAGGCTGTTGGTGATCCAGAACCGCCACAGCACGTTCCAGGAC
>DATLUK010000012.1:0-3656 GCA_035533195.1 Acidimicrobiales bacterium
GCCCATGCTCACGGGAGCCATCACCTCGAGGACCCGACCGGGCCTTGCCACCGCCCCGGCCAGGGTCACGAGGGTCGACCCCGGCCGCTCGGCGGTCCCCGCTCGGCGGAACCACTGCGCTCCGAAGCGGGCCAGCAGGCCGGCGTGGGCCGTGGTCTCGGCGTTGTAGATGAGGGTCGGGCGACCGTGCACGCCGTGGAGGGCGGCGGGACGCCGACTGGTGAATCGCGGCTTGGCCTCACCTCCTTCCAGGAGGGAGACCACGGCGCTGGCCTCCCCGGCCACATAGCGGTCCGGTCCGAGGGTCACCGTCATCTCCGGATCGTCCAGGTCGGCACGAGCCCGTTCGGACAGGGCGCCGCTCAACGCCAGCTGGCCGGCCCGGTTGCCGCGGTGCAGGACGAGGCTGACCTCGTCAGCTCCGGCCGCCCGAGCCAGGATCCGGGCGCCGTCGAGGACCAGATGGGGCCGGAGGCCGACCAGGGTTGCATCCTTGGCGCTGGCCGGCTCACTCTCGGACGCATTGACCACCAGCAGCGGCCGACCCTGGCCGCCAGCCGCAGCTGCCATCTTGACCGCGGCCGGAAAGCTCCCTCCGCCCCGCCCCCGCAGCCCGCTGAGATCGAGGACGTCCAGCAGGGCCTTCCGGTCCGCCTCAACATCTGGCCAGGCGCCCAGCCGTGCCTGGTGAGCCGTCAGTGATTCGGCTCCACTCCCGGGCTCCGGACCGGCCAGCAGCCGCGTCCCCGGCTCCCCAACACCGCCGAATGCGATGTCGACACTGCCTTGGTCGACGGCCGACTCGGCGCTCGTAGCGAGGGTCATGACGGCACGGGCTGAGGGAGCAGGTGCCGACTGACCCCCAGGAGCAGGATCAGTCCGCCGGTGAGGATGTACATCCAACGCAGGGCGGGGGTGTCGGTGCCCGCCAGCACGGCGTGGAACCAGATGAGTCCGACGGTTATCGCGGCCAAGCGGTGGATGGGGAGCCAGATGCGCCGGGCCATCCCACCGGCCAGGGCGGCGCTGAGCCCGGCTACCAGGCCGGCGTAGAGACCCAGAGTGCCCGCTGCCACCGGCCACGCTCGGTAGCCGGCCCGGCCGGGCAAGACAGCCCCCAGCACCCCCAGGCGGGCGTAGTGGTCCATGACCAGCGCGGCTACATGTCCCAACGCCAAGACCAGGGTGGCGACGGCCAGGGCGGCATGCAGGCGCAAGACGCTGGCCGGATGTAACCGCCTGCGCCCCGACCGACGGACTGGGTGCCCGAACCACAGGCCCAGGCCGACCAGGGCCACCAGGCAGAGGTAGGCGGCTATGCCCAGCGACCGGCCCAGGATCCAAGGCAGCATCCGGTTGTGTGGGTCTGCGGCCGACCAGCGGGTAAGCCCGTAGCCCAGGCCCACCGAGGCGATGGCCACCGCCGCCGGCCAGCCCAGCCCCCCGGGGGCTGGATCATGGGTGACATTCACCTCGGCCCCCACACCAGGTAGCTGGCCAGCGCCGGGCTGGTGGCGATGGCGCCGTTCGCCTCCACCCACAGCGCGGCCAGTGCCTTTCGCTGGGCCAAGGCGGCTATCTGGCGACGCCCCGCCAAGAACAGCACCTTGCTCCAGACCTCGGCCTCGGCGGGATCGGGTCCAACCACGGTGACCGACGCCAGGCCGGCGCCCCCCGGTCGACCGCTTCGGGGATCAACCAGATGATGGACCTCCTCCTGGCCGGCCCGCCACCGTCGCAGCCGGATGGATGAGGTGGCACAGGCCCGGTCCCGCACGCCCAGCACGGCCAGCGGATCGGCCCCTCCCGCCGGGTCCTCCACCGCCACCTGCCAGAGTCCTCCCCCCGGAGCGGACCCTGCGCAATAACAGTCCCCCCCGGCTTCGATGAGATGGTCGGCCGCGGCCCGCCTCAGGGCCTGGCTGGCCCAGCGCACGGCCAGGCCCTTGCCTATGCCGCCCAGGTCCACGGGATGCGGACCTATCCGGACCGCGAAGGAGGCGCCGCGAAAGCCCGGCCGCCAGGGTGGGAGGGCCGCTCGGCGGGCTGGGGCCGGCGGGGTGGTAAGCCCCCCAGCGTTGAAGGGGAGCGACCGGTCATAGCCCATGGCGACCAGGTCACCCAACACCCGGGGGTCGAAGCGACCCCGGGTGCGGCTATAGGCGCGATGCGCCTCCATTACCGCCTCGAAGCAGGTGGGGCCCACCGGACAGAAGCGGTCAGCACCATGGTTGGCCCGCATCAGGGAGCTGGTCGGGTCGAAGCGGGTGCAGGCCGAATCGACGGCGGCAAAGATATCCAGGGCCCCTTGGACTGCGGCCGCCAGGCCGTCGACCCCCGGCGGGGTCACCGCTCTCACCATCACGTCGCTGGCCATGGCCCGGCTCCGCCCGATCGTCTCGTCTTCCGTAGCTTCCAGGACCGGCCGGGAAAGGCCGACCTCAGGGGGCACCCGATGCTCCGGTGGTGGCGTGGCTGGCCGGCGGGGCGTTGAAGCTCTGGGCGGGCGGTAGGGAGGGCAAAGGCGGCAGCGAGGCCGACTCGGTGGCCCCGGACGGGCGGGGAAGGGCAGCTATCTGGGCTTCCGATGCCGACAGGGCGGCACTGAGGGCCCGCAGAGCAGCGGCCTGGCTGGCCAGGCCGCTCACTGGGGCTAGAACCCGGGGGGCGAGCGGGTGGCGCGAGACCACCGGGGTCGTGGCCCGAGGCCAGACCCAGGCGGTGGAGCTGAGCGCAGCGAGGGGCACCGCCGTGGTGACGATGGCGCTCGGCAACCACCGGCGCAGCCACCGCCGTCGGACCAGCTGGCGCCGGGCCCGGGCCACCGCATCAACCATCCCCGCCGCCACCCCCATCGTCGGAGGAACCGGCCGCGCTGGCCCCGGTGGTGGCGTGCGCCGGTGGGGCGGCGCTCTGGCGGGCCGACAGCTGGGCCGCTTCTTGCTCAAGGGTCGACCGCTCGGAGTCGAGCTGGCTGGCCTCCTGGGCCAGCTGGGCCTGCCTGGCCGCCAACGCCTGGGTGGATTGGGCCAGGGACGATTGATCCTGAGCTCCCTGGGCCACCAGGCCGGCCAGCTTCTGGCGAGCAGCCAGGATGGCGGCCTGAAGCTGCGCCTCCTCGGTCCGCAGGCTGGCCAGCTCGCTGCCCACTCCCGTGGTGCCGGCTGCTGCGATCTTGGCCGCCACCGGCATCGCCACCGCCGGTGGCCCGGGGGCGTCGATCAGAGCCATAGTGCCCCCGACGATGGTTCCGGCGGCCAGCGCTCCGATCATCAACTGTCGCTTCGGTGTCATGTTCTACGACCTCCCATCGTTGTCTTCGGTCGAAACCGACTATGTCCGTAGCTAATGAGGCCATGATTAGACGTGGATGAGAGTCCTCTCACGTCCGGCCCAGAGCCGGCCGGCATCAGACCGGGCCGTCCCCTTCGAACCCGGGAGGCAACAGGCGGTAGCCGGCGCCCCGCACGGTTTGAAGCAGCGTGCGCAGGCCGGCGCGGTTGAGCTTGCGACGTAGATAGCTGACATAAACGTCGACGACATTGCTGCCCGGCTCGAAGCTGTAGTCCCAGACGTGATTGAGGATCTGGGTCCGGGACAGAACCTGGGTTGGGCTGCGCATGAAGAGCTCCAACAGGGCCCATTCACGAGGGGCC
>DATLUK010000013.1:0-5049 GCA_035533195.1 Acidimicrobiales bacterium
CCAGCTACGCCGTCAGCGACGGGGCCCGCATCGCCTACCAGGTGGTGGGAGAGGGACTGGAGGACCTCGTTCTGGTGCCGGGCTTCGTCTCCAACGTTGACATCGGTTGGACATGGCCGGCTCTGGCGGCCTTCCAGCTCATGCTGGCTTCGCGCCACCGACTCGTGCTGTTCGACAAACGGGGGACCGGGCTGTCCGATCCGGTGCCGTCGCCGTCTCATCTCAGCCTCTCCCATCGCATGGACGAACTCCGGGCCGTTATGGACGCCGCCCGGGTCCGGAGAGCGACGGTGTTCGGCTTCTCCGAAGGAGCGGCACTGGCCATGCTCCTGGCCGTTACCTACCCCAGCCGGGTGGAGCGGCTGATCCTGTGGGGAGCGCGGGTCACCGGTGGGACCGACCCTGATGATTCGATGAGCCCTTCGCTGGCCGATGACTCGGCCGAGCGGTGGCGACGAATTCAAGAACACTGGGGCACCGGTCGCTACTTGGCTCCATTCGCCCCCTCCCTCGCCGACGACCCCGTCTCCTTGGAACACGTCGCCCGTTTCGAGCGCCACGGAGCCAGCCCGGCGTCGGTCTTCGAGACGGTTCGTCTGGCCGGCGAGGGCGATGTCCGTAATCTTTGCTCGGCCATCAGCGTGCCGACGCTCGTGCTCCACCGCCTCGGCGATCGCCTGGTCCCCGTGGCCCATGGGCGCTACCTGGCTCAGCACATCCCCGGGGCCTCCTACGTCGAGTTCAAAGGAGGAGACCATCCTCCCTGGGTAGGCGACACGGAGCGGGTGGACCGGGAGATCACCGACTTTCTGGGCAGACCCGTCCCGAAGGTTGGGTAATCGCCGCGCCCGGCGTTGATCTGGACCAGCTGCACGCAGCACTTCGAGGCTCTCTTCGATGGCGCCGATTCGGTTGGGTCCGACCGTCCGGAACTGGCCGGCACAGCCGCCCGTACCAGATCGGGATCCTCGCTAGATCGTGTGGGTGAGCCCGGGGATCCCTGGCACTCTGTGGGCGATTCCGGCACCGTGGCCGGTGCGGTCAATGGGGAGTCGGTCCTGGGCGTAGCGCTCCACCGCCTCCCGGTTCGAGAGCCCCTCCAGGCGCTGGAGGACCAGGACCACCGCCACCGAGGGGGGAACCGAGCGGCGTCCCCGGTCGCTGAACAGGTCGGCGAACATCTCGTCGGGGAAGAGCCGGTCGCGCTCGCGGTGCAGAACGGCGTAGATCGAATTCTGCGACAGGGTCTCATCGCAGAAGCGCTTCACGTCGTCGAGCAGGTCACCTTGGCGCTCGGCCACACCCAGGGTCATGGTCGCTCCCAGTCGAGAATCACAGCAAGGTAATTCTCGTCCAGTGGGTGCTCAATCAGGCGGATCTACCTTCGCGAAAGACACCAGCCTCCCAGTGAGGCCAGCCTCGGACCGCCCAGGACAACCAGTCGGTGAGTGATCTACCTTTTGCGCGCCGGGCCTGAGTCCGAGGCTGTCCTCACGCAGGGGGTGGTGGCTGTGGCCGATGTGGTGAACGTGAATGATCTCCTCGAAGGCCACGTCACCTTGGACCTGAGTTGCCTGGACCGGATCTACCTCAACGGCTATGTGCCCAACCTCCAGGTCTCCGGCCAGGTCGTCACCTTCCTCTGCGCCCATAGGGGCAACCCGATTCCCTCTCCGGCGCTGTTCAACAAGATCGGAACCGCCTTCCGTCGGGCCGTGAGTGACTTTGCCGAGGAGAACGAGATCCCCCTGGTCCGCTTTTCCAAGGGCGCCCGCAAGGCCGACGTCATGAAGCCCTACCTGGACGGCGCCACCCGCCCCGGAGTGGTGGCCATCGGCCTGGCTCAGGAGTTCCAGTCGGTCTTCACCGGACACGACCGAGCGGCAGAGGGCTCCGGGCCACCCAACTACGCCTTCGCCAAGGCCGACCGCCGGGTGAGTGTCTTCTACTTCTACATCCGCGACGACGACTTCGGCTCGGGCTTCATCAAGATCTGCTCGTACTTCCCATATCCCATCAAAGTCTGGCTGAACGGTCATGAGTGGGCCAAGGCCCAGGCCACCCAGGCCGGGTTGGCCTACACCGCCTTGGCCAATGGCTTCGCTTCGACGGAGGACCCTGATGCCCTTCAGGAGATCTGTGATCGCCTCGGTCCCGCCGACATCTCCGCTTTCTTCGACCGCTGGATGTCGGTGATACCCACTCCTCTGACCGATGCCGACCGTGACGCTCACTACTGGTGGGAGCTTTCCATGCGCCAGGTCGAGGTCTCCCGCACCATCGTCTTTGACGCCCCCCGGCGGGGTCGGGCCTTCTTCGAGTCCGTGGTGGCCGACAACGTGGGCATCGGTCGGCCCTCCGAAGTGCGAGTGATCTTCAACCGCAACATCTACAAGAACACCAAGGGGGTCTTCCGGACACGGGTCGTCACCCGCGGCGTGGAAGTCTGCCTGGACGTCAACTACCGGGACTCGCGGATCAAGGAATACCTCAAGGAGGGCCGGGCCCTGCGCATCGAGACCGTCGTGAACTCGCCTGACGACCTCGGCTGCCAGCGCCGCCTTCACAACCTCGACGAGTTGCAGGCCAAGGCCAGAGCGGTCAACGCCCGCCTGCTCACCATCCAGAAGGCCGGTCAGGACTGTGCCATATCGACCACGCTCTTCGAGCGGGTCGCACAGCCCTCGGTGGAGGAGGGCCAAAGAACCGCAGCGCTTCGCTTCGGGGATCCTCGCGTCATGGCCCTGGCCGGTGCCCTCTGCGCGCTGGTGCACGTCGTCGTCGGCTTCACCAACCGGAGCCTCTGTGCCCAGGTGAGCTCGCTGCTCGGCGGCCCCTACACCAGCGCGCAGGCCACCTATGACCTGCGCCGCCTGCGCCTCAAGGGGCTCATCCAGCGCATCCCGTATACCCACTCCTACGTCCTTACTTCCGACGGCATCCGGGTGGCCCTGTTTTATACGAAGGTCCACGACCGTCTCCTCGGGCCCCTCCTCGCGGCCGACCAGCCCCCAGCGCCCCTCCCCCTGCGTCAGGCCCTTCGGGTCATCGACGGAGCCGTGGACGACTACGTGAGCCATGCCCGCATCAAGGCTGCCGCATGAGAACTTGCTTCAAAGCTTAAGAAGGTCAGAACCAAGGAGCCCTAGACGACCAGCCTGGGACCCGGCTACCAGGGTACGAACCCGCACGTTGGCGCTGGCTGCACCCATGCGCAGTATCAACCGGATGAAGCCCTCTTGCCGGCGAAGCTCGTCCACAGCTCATCTCGGTGGCCCTCCACCAAGAAGATGCCGATACCTCCATCGGTTGGGCCATCAGCGAAGAACTTAGGGTCGGAACCCGGTGATGACCGCGTCAGCCAGCAATGTTCCGAGGAATCGGGACAGCTCGGTAAACAGCTCGACCGCCAGCTCCTCCCGGCCGGGAAGGACCGACCCGAAGGACACCAAGACTGCCCCATCGACATGCGGGGAGTCCGGGGCCACCTCGACGACATCTTCGGACATGGACAGGAGTCTCGCGCTTGTTACCCCACCAGCTCAGGGCTCTTCAATCAGCGTTGCCGAAGTGCCCAACGTCAGCCCCAGGAAGCGTTTCCGCCAACATGGGGGCGTCGGTGTCAGCCGAGGACGGGCTGTGTGACGGGGGGAGCGGAGCCGACGTCGGAGTACTCGAGCGAGATGTCAGCGACCCGACCCGCCCGCACCAGATTCAGCTCGAGGCGGTCGATCCCACTGCCCGAGAGGTGGGCCCGGCCGGTGCCGGAGCCGACCGGGCCACCTCCGGCTTGCAGCAGCTGGGCGGCGGCGGAGGCCGAGAGCTTGAACTGGTACCACCCCGCCACGTAGGTCACGTCCTGGGCTCCGCTCAGGGCGCCGAAGGCCGCCCTGGGATCGCTCTGGGCCGGGGATGGCGGAGTGGTCGGGCGGAACCATTTCCCCCCGGCCTGGCGCACGAAGGCCTGCGATCCAGTGAAGACCACCTCCACCGGGGTCGCCCCGGGAGCGTTGATCGTCTCTTGCACGCGGTCGGGCGCCTGGAACACGCCCACCACCTTGGTCGTCGCCGTCGCCACCACGACGGCGGCGGTGAAGCGGTAGCCCGGAGCTCCCTCCATGGCGGTAGCGGCCGCCTCCAGGGTGCTCAGATCGCGCACCGACGCCCCGGTGCTGGGGGTGGCTGCCGGAGACGGAGGCGATGACGAGCCGCATCCGGCCAGGGCCAAGACGACAGCCGAGGCCATGAAGGCCCCGGCTGCTCTTGGGCGCCAGCTCAAGGGTGCCGCCCTGGCTGGCACCTGGGGTATGTGCGGGTCAGTCGCCGCTGCCGCTCTGGGACGAACCGCCGTCGGATGAAGTCGAGGTCGTGGAGGACGACGTCGTGGTCGTGGTCGACCCGTCACCGTGGTCCCCCGACGAGGTCGAGGTGCTGGAGTCATTCGAAGTGGAGTCCTTCGACTGCTCGGTCGTGGTCGTGGTCGACCCCTTGACCGAAGAGTCCTGGCTCTGCGCATCGCTGGACGGATTGGTGTTGCCGGAGGAGTCCTGGTTCTGCGCACCGGTGGTCGTTGTACTGGCGTTGTGGTCGGAGTTGCCAGTCGAGCCGTCCGGCTGGTCGGTTTCGGCCTCCGGCTGCACCTTGACCGTGCCGTCCTCGTGGTTCACCTCTGCCTGCAGCAGGGTGACTGTCCCCCCGGTGCTCGTGAGGCTGACCTGCACGCCCTCCTCGGAGGCGGCGGGTGTGCCGGCCGTGAAGCCAGTGTCGGCCGTGGCCAGCACGTTCGAGATCACGCCGGTCGTCGGATCGACGGTGAAGCTGAGGCTGCCCACCCCGGGAAGGTCGACGGTGAAGGAGCCACCGGCGGCCTGGCTGACGGTGGGTACCGGAGCCAACAAACCATCGGCGAAGGCGGGGGCGGCGATGCCCAGGCCCAACAGGCTGGCGGAGGCGATGGCAGCTATGCGGAAACGAAGCACGGTTTCTCCTGGGTAGGGCGTCTGTCGGTGGAGGTATCTATAGGGGTAATCGTCGGCGTAGGGCCGGTGT
>DATLUK010000014.1:0-15046 GCA_035533195.1 Acidimicrobiales bacterium
AGGCGTTGTGTGGCACGAGCCGCCGCTGGCGGTGTGGTCGCTGCGCGAGTTGTCCACAGAAGAGTGAGTTATTCACCCTTCCCCCCGGACCCCCCATCCACAGCTACTCCTACGGTTCGAATATCCGACTCAGCCATAGCGGGTCTCCGATCAGCACCTGGTCGAGACGGTCGATGCCATCGACTACGGGGCTCCTCGAGCACCCGAGCCGGCCGCTCTGCCTTTCGACCTGGTCATACGAGGCATCGGGGCAGGGGCGAACCTCGCCGCCTGGCGTCAGCTTGCGACCCTTCTGCAGGACCGCCCGGGCTGGGCCCCCCGCCTCGAAACGACCTACTCCCCGATCCTCACCTGGCACTACGGGCCCGACTGCTGGGCCGATGTCGGGGGCGGCTTTGGTGGGCGACCCGCCTCCTTCAGTCTCGCCAAGGCGCTCGACGAACGCGACTCCGTCTGGTGGAACGTGGCCACCGTTCAGGAGCTCGAGTTGGTCCTGGCCGACTTCGAGGAGAACGGCGGGCTCGCCCGGGATCCTGATGGGGACACGTTCTTCGACCTTGCCCGGTCCGCGGCCACGGGCTGACACGTAGGTCAGTACGTCAGTACGTCAGTGCGCCCCATCGGCCCCGGGCAGGCGCCGTCAGCCGTTGAACCGCTCGACCGTGCGAAGGCCGAGGAGGCGACCCAAGTCCTCCAGGGCCGTGACGGTGGCGGCAGCGTCGGGAGGGGCGACAGCAACGGCCACCACCGGACCCGGGCCGTGGACCCGGACATGGCGGTGCCCGTCGACGATGGCGGCCGAGCCGGCCTCCCAGGCCAGCCACCGGCGGCCATCGTCCGCCCAGACGTCCCCGACATGGACGCTCAGGAAGCGCCAACCATGGGCGATGTACTCGGCCTCGGCGACCAGGACCTGGCAGCGCAGCTCCCAGGGGGACGGGTCCGGCTCTCGGGGCTTCACAGACCCACCCGGGCGGCAGCGTTGTCCTGGAAGAGCGAACCGCTGCGGATGTACCGGCGCACGGTGACCACGCTGCGGTGGCCGGTCTGGGCCATGATCGACCGCTCGCTGGCGCCGGCGGCGGCCGCCGAGGTGGCCAACCCCGAGCGCAGGGAGTGCCCGGCGTAGCGGGAGGGGTCAAGACCGGCCCGTTCGGCGCCCCGTTTCACGACCCGGGCGACGTCGGCCGGCCGGAGGCGGTCGGCTCCGAGCCGGCCGTGCCGGGTGATCGGGCGGAAGAGAGGGCCCGAGCGGATGGCGGAGACCTCGAGCCAGCTCCGGACCGATCGCACCGGGCAGGTCGAGGGATCGGATCCGTAGGGGAGTCCGACCTCCCGGCCCTCAGCCTCCTGGTCGGTCTTGGAGCGCCGGATGGTGGCCACCAGACCTTCCTCCCGCTCGGCCAGGTCCTCGACGTCGAGGGCGACCAGCTCGGAGCGCCGGAAGGCTCCGGCGAAGCCGACTAGGAGCAGGGCCCGGTCCCGGACGGAGATGAGCCGATCAGGAGCCAGAGTGGTCACCATGCGCCGGACCTCTTCGGTAACGGCCGGGGCCACCTGGCGGCCCGGCGCCACCCCGAGACTGCGCCGGACGCCGCGGACCACGGCGGCCACGGTGGGGCTCCGGGTGGGCGAGTCGAGCCCCCGGGCGGCGTGAGCGGCCGCCACGGCGGCCAGGCGGCGCTGGATGGTCGAGGGATGGTCGCTCCGGGCCCGCTCGGCCACGTAGAGGGCCAGGGCCTCCGGCGCGGCGGGTAGGTCCTGGAGACCCCGCTCGGAACACCAGGCGGAGAAGGCGGCCCAGTCCCTCCGGTAGACGGCCCAGGTGCTCTCGGCGCGCTGGGCGTCGGTGAAGTCCCGGGCCTCCTCGACCAGCTGCGCCAAGTCGCCGGCGCCGGGCAGCTCGTCGGGGGAATTCATGAATCCGGCCGCGTCGCCCTGCTCGGTCAGCAGCTGGAGCCCGACGTCACGACGAGGGCGTTGCCAGCGGTCGGAAACGTTTACTTCCCGACCCTCAGAAATGCTCACCCTGGGGAGTAAACCAACTCCCTGTGACCGAGCGCCTTTACGGTTTCTGAAACCCCGGACCTCGGCCCTGGAGTTGCAGGATCGTGAATTGGCCGAGGCCGAAGACGGCTTGGAGGAGCTTCGCCACCTCCCCTGCCTTCCACAGGACGAGGTACAGGCCGACCAGCACGAGCATGACAAAGAGGGTGCCCGTGATGCTTCCGGGGTTGGAGAAGAAGATGGCCATTAGAGAGAGACGAAAGCATTCGTTCCGAGGCGCCGCAAGGGTGTTTAACCCTGGGGCCATCCACCAATCGCCGCAAACCTTGACCGTCCCTACCGAGGCGGGTGCGGACAGACCATGGGCCGCCTCGCGGCACGGTCCACAAGCGGGTCCACAGACTTGCACCAAGGGGCAGCCGAGCCCTCCGCCGGACGGAGGGCGCTTCCCATTGTGTGGCGCCCACTGACCGGGACCCTCAAGGGCACGGCCGGCCAGGGCCGGCCTCGGCGGCCGCCGTCCCTTGACCGTCCCTACCGGGGTGGCGGACCTCTTCGGCCGTCGGACCGGTGAGCGGCCGTCGACCGTTGCGGATCCAATAACTGTTGGATTCAGGGCAGCGGGCGGCGGGGACCCCGCTCGGCGGCCCGGCGCTCGGCACGGTTGGGACCGGGAGCCGGCCTGGCGGAGCGCCGGCGTTCGAGCTCGGCCGCTTGGTTGGTCACGATCGCCTCGAGCCGGCGGATCCGCTCCCGCAGTATCTCCACGTTGGTGCTCCGGGCCGCGGCCGGTCGAGGGCCTCCGGCGTTCAGTCGGCTCAGGGCGAGCTGCGCTTCGACCTCCGCCGCCCGGGCCCGCTCCTCTGTCTTGGCCGCCCGGCGCTCGGCCTTAGCCAGGGCCGCCTCGAGCTTGTGGATCGTCTCGAGCGCCCCATCAGTGGCCAGGGCCCGCTGCCGATCGGCCAGGCGAGCCCGGTAGGCGCCCTGGCGCTCGGCGTTGCTGGCATAGACCCGCTCTCTGGCCAAGCCTTCCCCCAAAGTCGGACACACCTTTGCATCTCCGATCATAAAGGTAACGTTACGGCCCGAGCCGGAAGGGGCCCAGGCGCCTCAGCCATCCCGTGTGAGGACTTCCTCTACCGGGGTCAAGTACCGACCCGGCCACGAGAAGGCCGCCCGGTCCCTCTCCCTGGGCTTTCGTCCGTGCTCGAGAGAGCTCGACGCCGAGGGAGGAAAGGCCCCCCTGGTGAGGACCCTTCCGTGGCGCCACCTCGGCACCTTGTGCATCAGGTGTGCTGCCAGTGCGCCCCTTGAGTCAGCGCTCGGTTTTCCTCCGTCCTGGGACGGGACCGACCACCGGGGAGGCGCCCGGTTGCAATCGTGTTGCGGTTCCAGAGGATGTCCTGCGCGGGGACCCGGGGGGTGCAACAGCCCCGGGCCGTCACGCGACGAAACCCGCGGGGACTTCGAGAGCGCCGAGGCCCTGGCCGAGGTGCTCGAGGCCTTCGAGACAGGCGAGCGGGCCGCTAATGCCCATCGTGTGTGTCCAGGAAGGGTGCCGGGTGACGATGGGGCTTGTTACCCCCCTTTGGGGACCTCGGTCAGGCAGCGGGCGCAGAGCTGAGGGGCGTCGTGCTCGCAGCCGTCGAGGGCCCGGAAACGGGCCTCCAGGGATCGACAGGCGGTGGCGGAGATGTTCTCCTCGGCGGGGAGCTCGACCCGGAGGCGCCGGTCGAGCCAGTTGGGAACGTAGATCGTCCGGCGGGCCATTGCGGGGCCGAGTTTGCTCCCCTCGGGCTGCCAGGGGCCACTGAGGCCCGAGTGTAGACAACCGGCTACGGACCGTATTAGAATGTCTACGTGGCGGAGCGGCACCCGAACAAAGACATCGAGGCCGCTCTCCGGCACGCCCGACAGTGCGGATGGACCGTGCTCAAAGGCGGTCGGTCGTCGCACGCATGGGGCGTCGTGCGGTGCCCGGGGGACTGCCCGCAGCTCTCGGTCTACTCGACGCCCCGAAGTCCCGAAAACCACGCCCGACGCCTACGGGAGCGGGTTGACAGTTGTCCTCACAAGGAGACGCATGGCTGAGCATCGTTTCACCCTCACCATCGGGGGAGCCCTGACCGATGAGCGCCTCGACGCCCTCTACGAGGCGGGTTGTGATGACGCCACCTTTTCCACCAAGGGCGCGCTGACCTTCGGGGACTTCGACCGAGAGGCCCCCCACCTGATCGACGCCGTCCTGTCCGCCGTCGCCGCCGTGGAGTCGGTGGACGGCCTGGAGGTGCTCCACGTGGACCCAGACGAACTGGTCTATGCAGCCGAGATCGCCGAGCGGGCCAGCCGCACCCGGGGTTCGATCGGTCACCTCATCAGCGGCGTGAGGGGCCCCGGGGACTTCCCTCCTCCTGCCCACCACGCCACCCGTAATCCCCTCTGGCGCTGGTCCGAGGTCGAGGCGTGGCTGGCCCGCTACGAGGGCCGGGAGGCCGACACGGAGCGCTCCGTCGCCCTGGGGGCCATAAACGGGGCCCTCCAGGCCCGCCACGCCTTCCGCAGCTCCAGCGAGGAGGAAGCCCTCAAGCGGGCCGTGCACCAGCTGATCGCCTCATGAGCCGCCTGGTCGCCGTACCCGACACCGAGGGCGAGCTGGGGACCCTCCTGGAGGACCTGGAGGAGGTTCTCCTTGCCCTCCTGCCCGGCGACGGGCGCCTCGAGGACGATGACCCGCTGCCGGCGCCGCTCGGAGACGGGACGGCTCTGGAGGCCCTCCGACGGATCGAATCGGAGGTCCTGCCCGCCGAGCGGGTTCCGGCCGTCTCGCCCTTGGCCCCGGACGGACACTTCGAGCTCGTGCCCCTGCGCTTCGTCCGCCTCGACCCGGCGGACCTGGCCACCCTGGCCGAGGCGCTGGCTGCGCTGGGCCTGGCCACCCTGCCGGGTCGGAACGAGCTCGTCGGCGATGTCCTCGACGAACGGGCGGCCGGCCGGCGCCGCCTCGGGGAGCAGGGCCGGTCGGTGGGCGAGCTGGTGGCCGACTTCGCCCGGGCGCACGGCCTTCTCGACCTGGTCCCCGACGCCGACACCGAGCTCCTGGCCGATCGGCTGGACAACCGGGCCGGCCGGGTGGTGCTCACCGGGGACGAGCACGAGGCCTACCGCCGTCTCACCGAGCGGGCCCTCGCCATGTTCCATAGCGGGGACGCCCTCGCCCGCTTCCTCTACCGGGGCTGAACGGCCTCCAGCGTTGGTTTTGCCCGCACCAATCACCCCAGGGAGGGTCTTTCAGGGCCTCCTGGGGCCGTACAGAGGCCCGTTTTTTCGCCCAGGACGCCAGCGGAGCCAATCACTCACCCCCCCGCGGCCGGATCACGTCCAGCGACGGACTCCAGGCCAGTCGCGGCGCAAAGGGGCTCACGGGCAGCACACCTGATGCGCAAGGTGCCGAGCTGGCGCTCCGGAACGGGGTCCTCACGGTCCCGACACCCCGCGAGGTCGGGGCGCCTAAGCACACTGAGCCCCGCTCCCTGCCCGTCTTAGCAGCGACCGAGGGGGTCGAACGGCAGTTGTGCCGGCTCTGATTCGGGTTCCGGGTGGGCAGCGGGCAGCGGGTCGTGCGCGGCGGCCTCCAGCTCGCACGACCGACAGAGTGGCTGATCCCCGAGCACATAGGGAGTCCGGCGGCCGCAACCGGCACAGACCGCCAGGGGGATAACGGGGGCCTTCTGACGAGGGTCACCGGCCAAGGCCGCCCGTGCCTCGTTCAGGCCTTTGCGCCAGATCCGGGGGTCCCTGGGATCACCCATCGGCTCGTCTCTGACCACCCGGAGCCGCATCCGGCGCCGCAGGCGGCCGGCCCGCATCCCGGGGGTCTCGCCGGGTAGGAGCATGAGGTGCTTCGGGTGGATGCTGCTCTCCAATCTCGAAGTCTCCTCTCCCATCAGTACGTCAGTAGATCAGTACCAGGTGCCTGTATCAACCGGCCAGGGCCTTCTCCAGCAGCCCCCTCAGGAATGTCTGAGCGTCGATGCCCTCCTCGGCGCAGCGGACCCGGAGAGCCCGGTGCAGGGAGGACGGCAGGTCGAGGGTCGTCCTGACCTTCTTTTCGACGGGCAGAGGCGTCCCCTCCACGGCCGAGACCTCCCCGGGGCGCCGGCTGGCCGGGCTCCCGTGGGCACGTACCGCCCGGAGCTTGTCCCTCGTGCTGTCGGCCATCTCAGATCACCATCGCCTTCAGTTCGTCAAGAAGAACCTCGTACTCGCCCAGGTCGCTGACCGCGCTGCCGGCGGCAAAAGCGATCGCCTCCCGCTGGGGGATCTCCGTGGTCAGGACGGGCAGTGCATCCTCGTTGAAGAGGTCCCGCACCTCTCGTAGCGACCGGGTGCCTTTCCGGGTCCTGGTCAGCAGGACCCGGACGTCGAGGCCGTCGTTGAGCACCTGGGCCTCGCTGATGAGCTCCAGGGTCGCTTGGAGTCGGTCCACGTCCATGACCGTGGGGGCCAAGGTCACCAGGACGAGCTGGACGCTGCGGAGCGCGCTGGCCACGATCGCGGCGTGTCCCGGCGGGGTGTCGACGACCACGTGCCGGTACTTCTCGGCCAGGGAATCCAGCTGGCGATGAAGGTTGGTGACCGGCATGGCCACCACGGGGAAGGGGAGCTCGGCCGTCTCAGACCAGCTGATGGCCGAGCCCTGGGGGTCGGCGTCGACCAGGAGGGTGGGCCCGTCGGCAGCCAGGCCGTGCGCCAGGTAGACCGCAGTCGTGGTCTTCGCCGTCCCTCCCTTGAGGTTGGCCACCGCTAATCGCATCCGCAGCCGTCCTTCCGTCCAGGGTCAGCCTACTGACGTACTGACCTACTGACATACTGGCCGGCGCTGGCGCTCCGATGGTGGATGAGCGGCTCATCCGGTCGTGAAGAGCCCCTGCCAGGTACGCCGGCGCCCGAGTCGGTCGACGATGACCACCGGGCCCTTGCGGAGCTGCTCTGTCGCCTCGAGACGCTTGACCGTGTCCCACCTTCGGTTCATGTCGCCCCGGAGGCTCTGCACGAGCTGGCCGGGAAGAATCCCAGGCCGGGTGGCCACAAGATGTAGGGCGGCCGACTCGAGTTCGGCGTCCGAGAAAGGTCCCGCGCTCGCCGAGGTCGGGCCCGGGCCCGCCACGAGCCCCAGCCGGCGCCGTTGACGTCCGAGGGCGTCCCGGAAGTCCACCCCCTCCTCGTGGATGCGCCCAGCCTGCTCCAGTCGCCTGACGGCTGCCCAGCGCCGCCGGATGTCGCCCCGAAGACGCATGGTCACCTGGCGGGCGGACAGGCCCGGCTCGGCGACGACCAGGGCGACGAGTTCAGCCTCGAGGTCCTCGTCCGTCTGGAAGAGGGGGTCCTCCCTCTCCTGATCAGCAGAACCGACCTGGTCGAGGACCTGGAGTAACTGGGGCGCCCAGCTGGCCGGGATCACCCGAGATGCCTGCTCCCAGCGAGACACCAGGGTGTCGGACACCCCGACCAGGGTCCCGAGCTGCGCACGGCTGAGGCCCGCTTCCCGTCTCCGCTGGCCGAGCTCGGGGCCGGTGATGACCCGGTCCCGGTCCTGGGCCGGGCCGGGATGGAAACCCCACAGGCTCCTACGGACGCCTCTGGCATTGACCTTCAAGGTCAGACGCAGGTGGGCCCGGCCCTCGTCCAGGAGGGCGTCGAGCGCCTCGGCCATCAGAGCTCCCCGGCCGGCGCCCCCGTGGTCGGTACGGGTGAGTTCGTTTCGGGTGAGGCCCGGCTCGCTGGCGATCCGGTCGAAAAGCCGGCCCTTCCGTACCTCGACGCCGTTCGGAGCACCCTCCAGGACGGCCCGGAGCTGGGCGCGGTATCGCTCAGCGGGCGGATGGGTGGATTCCCAGCCCGAGACGGCTGCGTTTGTGACGCCGAGTTGTTCGGCCAGTTCCGCCTGGGTCCAGCCGGCGACCAGGCGAAGCTGGCGGATGTCACCTGGCTCCAGCGGCGGTTGCTCCGGGCCGGGTAGAAGGCCCTGCCGACCGTGGATGAGACCCTCCCGGCGGGCGCGGCGGATGGCTTCCTCGAGGACGGACTTCCTAAAGGCGCCGGACCGGGCCAGGCCGTTGACCGTCACCAGGGGCGAAGCGGCTACGGATTCGACCACCCATGGGACGGCCTCGGCAGCACCGTCCGGCTTTGGACTGGCGTGAGCGTCCTGGACGAGGCGCCGCAGGGCAGGAATGGCCCAGGACGGGACCCGCTGGCCTCGCTCCCACTTCCTGTAGGTCGCCAACGAGACCCCCAACCGGAGCGCTGCGTCGGTCTGGGTCCAACCGGAGTACTCCCTGGCAGCCCGAAGCGCGCGCCGAGACGGGACTTCGAGTTGATCCGGCGCCCGGCCGGGGAAATATCCCAGGGTCGTCCGGATGCCCAAGCCGCCCGACATCGACCCCCGGATCTCCCTGACGTGAACGGTTCCGTCCCGCAGGGCGGCTTCCAAAGCCCGGCGCGCCGCCCTGCCGTTGCCGATCCGAGCTTGAAGTGCCGTCTTGTGCAGACCTGGATCGGCTTCGATGGCAGCGACCACACGAGGCAGGACCTTCTCGGCCGGATCCGGAGGTGGCCCTTCCGCCAGAGCCGATTCGATGCGGGAGATAGCCCAGATCGGGACGGGTTGGCGCCCCTGCTCCCAGGCGAAGATCAGGGCACGAGAGACCTCAAGGCGCCGGGCCAGGGTGCCGGCACCCAACCCAGCTTCCTTCCGGGCGGCCGAGAGCGTCTGCCCGGCGAGCTGGCTTCGGGCCGCGGCGACGGGTCGCGGGTGAAGACCAAGACCGCTGCGCTGAGAGCCGGCCCTCGCCCGGAATCGGGCCGGCCCCAGGAAGACCCGACCGGAATTGACGGCCGAATTGATGACCAGCTCTCTGCGCTGGCCCCTGCCCCGAAGGTGGATCTTCACCTTGGCCCTGGAAATCCCGGGCTCGCCTTCGACCAGGCGAACGACCTCGTCGACCTGAGCCGATAGGCCGCCGAGGGCTGTGCCGGGTGAAGTTGCGGGGGCCATGGGTACAGGTTATAACCACCCGACGCTGAACGCGGGCTGGCAAACAGGATTATCGTCTGCGCTTATGTCGAAGAGGCTGGCCGGCGGGGTATCCACCACCTCCGACCCCTCGCGTCTTACGGTCGGCGTTCATGACCGAGCCCATGGCGTCTTCGGATCCATCCCGGCCGAAACGGAAGCCTGGGAAATCAGGCGGCCGACCTCTTTTCAACTTCCGACTCGGCCCCAGCTACGCCGAGCGCCTGGACCAGCTGGCCGCGGAGCGCGACGTACCCCGGTCGGTCCTCTTCCGGGAGGCCCTAGAGCGGGCCTTCAGCGACCCAGCGCCCTCGAGGCTGGCGGCCCAACCGCGGCAGAAGCGTCAATATCCCGGGGCTCGGACGCTCAACTTCCGACTCGGCCCCAGCTACGCCGAGCGCCTGGACCAGCTGGCCGCGGAGCGCGGCGTCGCCCGGTCGGTCCTCTTCCGGGAGGCCCTAGAGCGCCTTCTAGTCGAGTCTGCAACTGGCGGTCCCGCCCGAGAGGGGGCGCCCGCGAAGGCCAGCTGACCCGCAGAAAGCAAAACGCCCCGGGGTTCGAGCCCGAGGCGTTTCTCAAATCTCCCCCATCGCCCTACGACAGGAGAAGCTCTCTTGCTGTCTCACGATAGCGCGCGCCCCACCACGGCGGTAAGACCCCCAGGGGTCGCGCCGTGACCCGGCGACGGCCCGGCCCGGCCCAGCAGCAGCTGGCGGTCGGCGGGGGCCGCAATCCAAACCAGTTCGTCATGGTGCAGCCCAATGAGATGCACGGCTATTGCGCTGAGCTCGGGCTCAAGCCCTTAGACCGAACCGTCCTAACTCAGCTGATCCTGGAAGCCGACCGGCACAGCGGCATCGTCCGGGGCTTCAGCCTGGTCGGGTTCGCCGAACGCATGGGTCTAGGGCCTTCATCGGGCCGCCGGACAGTTGCTCAGTCCCTCCAGCGTCTGGAGGAGGCCGGGGCGGTAAAAGCCGTCCTCGTTCGTGGAGCGCCCCTCGGCGAAGTCCTGGTGGTGGGTTATGGGGCACTGGTCCGTCCGGACAAAGAGCGGTCTTTGCCTGTGGATAAGCCGCCAGTCGAACAAAAGTTCGCGCGCCAAACGCGCGAACTCGAAGGGAAAGTTCGCGCGCCAAACGCGCGAACTTCTCCGAAGAACGCGCGCCAAACGCGCGAACTTTCCCCCATAAATAGCCCCCTACCAGGGACAACGTCAGCCCAAGAGGTACTTCTAGAGAAAACCTTCCATACCTTGCGCGACGAGAGCCCCCCGGGGGCCTTTGCCAGAGCGGTGGAGCAGGGGGATGGCAAGGAAGGGATCTCTCAACAAGGAAGCCAGCTCCTGACGTCGCTGGCGGAGGCCTTGGGACCGCGTGGACACGAATTGTGGGAGCCAGGGAGCGCTGGAGGCCTCGTAAAGCTCCGGAACTGCCTTGAGGGGCTAGTCACCGCCGGATGGACGGTTGAGGAGCTCCTGGGACAACTGAGCGGCCATACGGAGGGCGCTGGATCCCTGGTGGCCGTCCTGCTCACCCGGGCCAAGAATCTGCCGGCAATCCCAGTTCGGCCAGCCGATCCGGCGGCGGCCGCCGCTTCCCGAAGGCAGCAGCGTCTCGAGGCAGCCGAATCCACCGGTGCGAACCGGGCCCGAATCATCGAGTTTTCCCCCGAGGCGCTGGACGAGCAGCTCCGGAACGACTTCTCCGACCCTGACGAGCTCGAAGCGGCTAGACAGAGCGCCGCCCGATGCCGGGAGCGCATGGGTCTCGTCGTCGGATGACGATGCCCCGAGTCCCGGGATTCAGCCCGCTGAGGGCCATCTGGCGGAAGCGGCTTTGAGGGTCTTTCTCAGACCGCTCGACCTCCGTCAGGGCTCCTGGGCGGTGCATTACCGCTCCCCGCAGATGGCCGCCGATCCGAAAGGGCCTCTGACCAGGGAGGACACGGGCGATGATGTCGAAGTGATCGAGCCCGATTACCGCGCCAGAGGCCCCGATTACCGCGCCCTGGAGGCCGATTTCCGCACCTCTACCGCGCTTGAAGCGGCCTCGTGAGCGACCTGGAGGCGTGGCTCGGGGAGGCTCCCAGCGCCCGACGCCTGCTCGACAGCCTCGGCGAACTCGGGGGAGCAGCCAGCCCTGACGAAGTCGGCGAGCGGGCCGGGCTCCAGAAGAGCTCCCGGAGCAAGTGGCTCGGCCAGCTGCGGGACCGAGAGCTCATCGATGGGCCCAAGCATCGGGTTCGCCTGACCCTTCTCGGTCGGTCCCTGGCCAACCGCTCCGAACCGGCCGCCGGCGTCGGCGTCGCCCTGGACGAGGCCGTCGAGGTCTTCCCGACCGTCTGGCATCGGGCATTCCTGCGCCTGGCTCTTTCTGCCGTGGTCGGCCGCTTCCACCTCTCCCACGTGCCGGCCTTTGCTGGCCACCATCCGGGCTTCGTGGCCGTCGGCCCGACCGGAGCCGGGAAGAGCTCCCCGGCCGAGTTCGTCATGGCCGTCTTCGGCCTCGATCGGGTCGCTCACACCCTCTGGCTGCCCCAGCAGACCCCCGGGTCCATCTTCGGGCGGCGGGAGGCCGCCGAGGGCGGCGGGAGGGTGTTCGTACCGGCCACGTGGATGGAGCGGCCGTTCGTCCTGATCGAGGAGGCGGACAAAGCCAAGCCGGAGGTCCGCTCCCGGGTGCTCGCCTATTTCCAGGGCAATGTCGAGGTGCTCGAGGAGGGGGAACGGCTCTGGCTTCGGCCCACCCCATTCCTGGTGGCCAACACTTCTGACCACGGTGACGTCGTCGCCCTGGTGCCCGGCGAATATTGCCGCCGCTCGGTCGTCCTCGACCTGCACCACGTTCCCCGATCGATGCTCGAGGACCTCGGTGACCGCCTGGAGGCCTTCTACGCCAGAGAGGGGCCAGCCCGTCTCCGCTTAGAGGATGTGCGGCCGCCAGCCGAGCGCCTCGAGGCGGACGCGAGGTTCGTCCTGGTCGACCGGGAGAGGGGCATCCGACACGTCTTGACGGAGCACGGCTGGCAGCAATGCGACCGTCTCGGTTTGGAGGTAATGGCCCTGGGCCGGGCCGCGCTTCTTGGGCTGAAGGCTGGCGACGATTTACGAGCGGCCACGCTCGAGACGGCGATCGATTACCTGACGGTGGCCGAGACGATGCCCGGGGAAGCCCTGGCCGGCTTCTCCCTCGACATCGCCGCCTGGAGGGCCTCTGTCCGCAATGCGGAAGGCCTCGACGAGCTGGAGCGCCACATGGCGGAGCTCGGGGCTCAGCGGACCCAGGCGGCGGCGGAGCTCCAGGCCCGTCGAACCGTCCGCCAGGTCGAGGAGGTGGAGCTGATCGAAGCGAGAGGTCGCCTTTCTGAGCAGCTCCGGCTTGCGGAGTTCGACATCCGGCAGGTACCCGGGGATCTGCGTCCGGAAGCTGCCGGGATCCGGGACGCTCTGCGCAAGCTCCGGGAGCGGATCGACAACACCAAGCGGGCGGGTTCTCTGGAGGAGCTGCGCGCGCTCGCCGGTCCTCCTCTCGCCAGGGCGGCCGCCATCCGCGCTCGTCTCGAAACTCAGAAGGCCGAAGCCGACCGGCTGAAAGAGACCGTCGCCAACGAGGAGCGCTCGGCCAGGGAAGAGAGAAAGCGCCAGGAGCGCCAAGCGACAGCGGACCGGAGCGCCCACGCCAGCCACCGGAAGCAGCAGAAGGCCCGGGCGTCCCAGCAGCTGGCCGATGTCCGGGCGCTAGCTCGCAAGCTCGAAGCTCTCTACGCAAGAAGGTCGACCAAGCCCGGTGAGAGCCCGTGGAAAGTCCTGGCCCAGATCGAGATGCCCGGTGGCCACCGGGTCCTGATCTTCGACCCTCCCCCGCCCTATCGGGTCCCGCAGGGACTCGGCTGGTGGGATCGCAAGAAGTGGGAGTTCAACAACCCCCCTCCGTCCGGTCATTGGTGCTCTCCTCACGACTCGTCGGTGGTTTTCGCCGGGTCCCCCTCAAGCTGTGCCCGTCTGGCTTCGTGGGGAGCCGATACTCAGCGGGTGCTCGAACCGGCCATCGTCGGGCTCCATCGGGTCGAGGACCAGCTGATCCCGGTCGCTATGGCGAAGCCCCGAAGTCGCCCGGTGTTCGCTGCCAACGGCGCGCCGGCCTTGCCGGCAGGGGGGACTAGGGGCCTTCTCCCTGGTCAACCATACCCGGCGTACTGATCTACTGACATACTGACCGCACGGAGGTACGGTGGTGTGAACAAGTGGCCCCGGCGGTGCGTGAACACCCCGGGGCCTGGCTGACCTACAAGGAGGTCAACGGTGATGACGGTAACGGGCGGAGTGGGACCCACAGGCGGAGCGGGCCTCGATGAGACGGCCTTCCGGACGTACCTCAAGGCGGCTCCGAGGCGGCCTCATGGCACCCTCGGAGACAGCCGCTCAGACGCCACGGTGCGGGCCTACATGGAGTGTGTCCGCAAGGGGGAGAACTGGTGCCGGGCCCGGGGTCTGTCCCTGGCCGAGGTGGTCCCTGAAACCTTGCAGGCCTGGCTCGAAGAGCTCCCCGGGCCCCGCCGGCAGCAAGCGGGGATCGCTGTGCGCCACTACTGGCGCATGGTCGGTCGAGAGACCTCAAAGCCGAGGAGGCCGCAGGTCCCGAAGACACCCGGACCGCCGAGGCTCCCGAGGACCGGCGCCGTCGAGAGGGATCGCCAGCTGGCCGGCTTCCGCGGCCACCTGGTCGAGCTGGGGTACGGCGACCGGGCCGCCGGGGACTGCGTCCAGCGGGTCTGGAAAGTGCAGACGTGGTGTCGAAGCGAGGACCTCGACGTGGCGACGCTCGACAGGGAGGATCTCCTCCGGTTCGTCGCCAGCCGCCGCAACGGATCCCTTGGGGCGGCCGCTCGACGGAGCCTGCGCCTCTACTGGCGATACATCGAGCGGGAAGACGCTCCGCTCGAGGCGATCGGGGCTCGGATCTCCTCCGCCGGGCGGGCCGTGCCCACCGAGGCGAATCCCGGCCCGGACGGCAGCCTGCGCCGGCGCCCTGGTCCCGGCGTCTTCTGGACCCTGACCCCGAACGGGGAACCGGTCAACGCTGCCGGGCTGCTCTTCGCCCGGGGCCTGTCGTACAAGACGGTCCGGCTCTACGCCGGCTACTGGCGCCGGGTCGCCCGCTGGTGCCGAGACAACGGGTCGACCATCGAGCACTGCACCGAGCTCGACCTCCTCGGCTTCATGGCCACCTTCCCTCGGACCCACAGCGCCCGGACGCAGTTGCGGTATTCCATGGTCGCGTTGTGGAAGGTCACCGGCCGGCGAGACCACCCCGAGCCGGAGACGATCCTGATTCCCAAGGGCCGGCGCAGGAAGTCCCGGGCCCTGACCGAGCCGCAGGCCCGCATCCTCGAGCAGGCAGCCAGAGAGCGAGGGGACCGACACGGACTGGCCGTGCTCTTCGGCCTCTACGCCGGTCTCCGGGTCTACGAGATAGCCAAGGTGCGGTGGGACGACCTCGAGGACGGGTGGCTTGAGGTCGTCGGCAAGGGTGACAACCACGACAGGATCCCCGTTCACCCAGTGCTGGCGTTCGCCCTCGATCGCACCCCCAGGGACGGCAGTCCGTGGGTCTTCCCCGGAATGGCCGGGGTCCGGGCCTATGTGGCTCCAGCCACGATCTGGGCTTGGGTCCGGGATCTCAGCGAGGAACTCGGGCTCGGGCTGGTGAAGACCCACCAGCTGCGCCACACCGCCATAACAACGGTGAACGACGCCACCGGCAACCTGCGCAGCGCTCAGGCCTTCGCCCGTCATTCCGACCCGGAGATGACCGCCGGGTACTCCAACCCTCGGAAATTGCGCCTGACGCGGGAAACCCTGGTCACGATGCTGGCGGAGTAGTCCGACCACCGCAGCTGTCCACAGCCTTTCACCTGCGAGTTTGCACGCTGCCACCGTCTGATGCACGATCCCATCCTTTGACG
>DATLUK010000015.1:0-7931 GCA_035533195.1 Acidimicrobiales bacterium
CTGGACGGCCAGGGGTGAAAGGTTGGCGGCAGCCAGGAATACCCCGTGGATGGTCGACCCCTGGCGTAGCGGGCTGGCCAGGACCAAGAAGGCGGGCATCGGCCCCTTGGCTTTGGTGGTGATGGTGGTGGTGGCCGACGGGGGGTGGACCAACCAGGCCTTCACCTGAGCAATGCGGAGCAGCTGGGAGGAACCCGGGCTGCCCTCCGCGGGCTGGAGTTCGGTCCGGATGAGAAGCAGTCGGCCACTCGAGAGCACATGGCTGCGCAGGTAGGACGTGGTGAAGTTGGCCAGGGGGGCAGCGTGCCTGCTGTTGGCGGCAGCACCGAACTCGATCAGTTCATCGCTCAGGTCCCGGGTAACGCTCTGGCGATAGTGCACACCGAAGTCGGCTACCACCCGGAACAACACCACCCCCAGAACGGTGGTCACTATCAGCCCATGGATCACCATCAGGCGTCCGGCTGTGCCCGGAAGCCGAAGGATCCCTGCCAACCGGGACCGACCGGAACGCCGCCCGGAGCGCGCCACCGCCCCGGGGAGGGGATCCAACTCAGCCGTCCCGGCTGGGCGCGTCGGCTGCGCCCGTGGTGGGGGATGAGTCAGACCCGGTGGATGGCACCGTCGAGGCTGGCGTGCTGGTGGAGGTGGGGCTAGTGGCCTGTGACTCGCTCGCGCTGGGAGCGGCCCCGGATTCGGTGCTGGCCGGCTCCGAAGGGGCCGTTGGTTGGGGAGGGGCCGGGCTGGTGCTGTCCTCACTCGGCACCACTCCGGTTCCCGCGGGCGCCTGGATCGGAGTGCTGGCCGCCGATCCCTCGCCGCGGTTGTCGAAGACCTCCACCGGACGAAGGGGCGAGACCTCGGTCACTCCCGGCGTGTCCGTCCTCGAGGGTGCGAAGCCCGGTCCGGTGGACGTCGGTGAGAGGAACACCGCGGTTGGGACCCGGGGCGCCATTGGACTGGCCGGGGCCAGGAGTATCCCCGCCATCACCAGACCGCCTAGCACCCCCGCCAAGGCGAACACCCGTGCCGCCGCCGCCCAGCCGAACCGCCCGATGTATCCCATCCATGGCTCCCGGACCAACATCGTGCCCCTTAAGGTCGTCGGGGTACCCGCCTGCCTGTCCACCGGTTGGCGAGTCGATCAAGTTCCCGGCGGATCATTTTGGGCCACATCCGTGACCCTCAGATGAGACTCTCATGAGAATCCTCTCATCCAGTCTTGCCGCCACAACAGGCGGAGCCCATCACCCCACTTCCCGCTCCCGGTCCCCGCCACCCGGGCGTCACCCCTCCGCCAACCTGCCCGCTCGGCCTTAGGTCGGACGCGAGTAACCCCCGCAATCGGGTCCAACCACATGGTCCAGCGAAGTGAGATTGGTCACCGCTGTCCGGTCAGGTCCTCAAAGGCTGTTCCCTGGGCGGCTTCGCTGGCTGCACTGCTAGGAGGTCCGCGCAGCACCCAGGCACAGCCAACGGCAACGACTCCTCCCGCTATGGGGCCGAGGACGTAGGCCCACCAAGCACTCCAGTGAGCCCCAATGAGGGCAGGTCCCAGGGAGCGGGCCGGGTTCATGGACGCCCCCGAGATCGGCGCTGCCCATAGACCCGCCAGGATGATGTATCCGCCTACGGCCAGGGCGGCGTTGGCGCCGATGTTGCGAGCCCCGGAGGCGGTACCGAGGATCACGCTGATCAGTCCGGCGGTCAGCACGAGTTCGATCAGGGTTGCGGTGACAGCGCTGATCCCGGGGCCGGGCTCGGTGGCACCTAGTTGGCCGAGGCTGCCAAAGGTGGCCCGCAGGAAACCTGAGGCGAGGAGGCTGCCGGCAAGCTGTGCGACCAGGTAGCCGGGGACCCTCTTCCAGGGAAAGTTTCTGCGCAGGGCGAAGGCAATGGTGACGGCCGGGTTGAGGTGGGCGCCGCTGATGGTGCCCATGAAGTAGATGACTGCCATTACCATCAGTCCGGGCGCGGCCACTTGGGCGTCGAGGGGAACCTGGCCGTGGCTTTGAGCGTTGACGACCGGCGCCCCCGCCGCAACGAGGACCAGAAAGAAGGTGCCCAAAACTTCGGAGAAGAGGCGCCGCCACTCGAAGGCGAGGTCGTGGAAGTCCAGCGTCCACGATGTCTGCAGGCCGATCGGCTCCTGACGGTGAAACGGCGCCGGTTCGTATCGACCTGGCAGCGGCTGCATGGTCGCCCCTTCTCCCGCTTGGTTCTCAAGGCGCGGGTGACATCCTCTCTATCACGCCTCAGCACGCTCGGGTCGTCCGTCGGCGCCCTCAATAAGCCTCGACTCGCATTAAGACAGGCGGAGTCCTACGTCGCGCCGCCCATCGCCCTGTCCCTGGTCCAGGCGGTGGAAAAAGGGCGCTTCCGGGAATTCAGTGGGTAACCGGGTAGAGATCGAGCCCGCCGCAATGGAAGTAGATGGCGGTCTTGAAGTGCTCGCGGTTGCGAAAGCCGCGGGCGGAGACCCGGATGGCCTGGATGCGCGAGTTGAGTCCTTCGGCCCCGGCATTGGTGATCCGATGGGCGAAGAAGGAGAGCAGGCCGGCCTCGTCGCGCTTGAGGGTATGGGCCGCGTCGATGATCGGCTGTAACCGGGAGTGGGTGGCCCAGAAGTACCAGGACTTCCAGTGCCGCTCGGCCCAACCTCGGCGCCGGTAGTCCCAGAAGATGCGTAGGTTCTCTTTGATGGCCCAGGCTCGGCCGGTCTTGAGATCGGCACCACGCATGGCGGCGAAGCGGTGCTGGTGGCGCTCGGGCAGGTTCTCCTCGGAGTACAGCCAGAGGTACTTGGAGCCCGACAAGGTCTTGTCTCCGGCTGGCTGGAGGGCCAGCCCGGGGTCGATTCCCGCCAGGTGTTCCTCTACGGCGTGTCGAGGGGAACCGAAGGCGCCCTGCTGACGGCGTCCTACTACCCCGACCTGGTGGCCGGGGTGGTGGCCCTGGTGCCCAGCGACTCGGTCCTGTGCGGGGCGCCGGCCTGTCAGACCTCGGGCTGGACCTAGCAGGGTCGGCCCTTCCCCTTCACCCGCCAGGTGTCCAACCCGCGCCCGACCGACGTCCCCGCCGCCCTGATCCCCGTCGGGCGTATCCGCGGGCGGGTCATGCTCGTGTGCCGTGGCCATGACCGGCGCTGGGCCTCCTGCGCCTACGCCGGGACCATCGCCTCGGAGCTGACCGCGGCCGGGAGGCGACCGCCGGTGCTGTTGGGCTACCCCGACGCCGGCCACGGAGTGGGCTTCGCCCTGCCCTACCTACCCGAGCTGGACACCCCCGGCCTGGAAGGCACCGGACCCTCGGCCAACCCCCTGGCCCGGGCTGATGAGTGGCCCCGATCCTGGCTTTCCTGGGGGCGAGCCGGTGAGATGCCTGGCCCGCTGGGGCCGCGGCGCCGTCGGCCTCGGCGCGGCCGGAGCGTTCCTGATCGGATGCGGGGCCGGCCCCCCGACCAGCCGTGATCCGGCCTACCAAGAGGTTCTACTCGACGGCCACGCCGTCGTCTGCGCCGCCGTGTTCCGGACCGACGCCGAGCACCTCAAGGGCCTGTCCGGGCCCAATGCCTCCCAAGCCGGCGCCTTCGTCAACCAGCCGCCCCAGCAGCCCAGCCTGTGGATGCACGACGTGCACCATGACCTGGTCGGAGTGTGGGTCGGCGAGGGCGGCACCATCCTGGGCTCGGTGCCAATGCGGGCCATGACCCGGGACCTACACCCGGCGCGCCGCCCGGTCCCTTTGATCCTGGAGCTGGCCCCCCGCCTCTGGGCCCGCTGGTCGGGGGCCCGGCTAGCCGCCCTGGGCGCAAGCTGCGTCCCATCCGGGTGAGCTTGCCCGGTGCCCACTTGGCCGGCCGTAGCGAGGGTTCCGAAATCACAACCGGGGTATGTTCTGTCGGTGTTGTCCAGCGAGGAGGCGCGCCCCGGGTTCGGCCCCGGCACGCTGCTCGGTGGTCGGTACCGGCTCGAGGATCGGATCGGCCTGGGCGCCATGGGCGAGGTGTGGTCGGGGGTCGATGTGCGACTCGGCCGGCCGGTGGCGGTGAAGCTTCTTCGGACCGATGTCGGCTCCGATGAGGACCTCCCGCGCCGTTTCGAAGCTGAAGGTCGTGCCGCCGCCCGCCTGGTCCATCCCAACGCGGTAACGGTCTTCGACGCCAGCGAGCAGGACGGCCGGGCCTTCCTGGTCATGGAGTGCCTTCCCGGCTCTACCCTGGCCGACCAGCTGGGCCGTGGTCGTCTTCCTCCGGAGGAGGTGAGGAGCCTCGCTCTCCAGGTGCTCGGCGCCTTGGGTGCGGCCCACCGGCTCGGCCTGGTCCATCGCGACGTCAAACCCGCCAACCTGCTTCTCGCCTCCTATGGCACCTGGAAGCTGGCCGACTTCGGCATCGCCAGGAGCCTGACCGACCACGGGGACCTGACCGTGGCCGGCTTGGTGTACGGCACGCCCGCCTACCTGGCCCCCGAGCGCATCGACGGTCAGCCCGCTACGGCGGCCAGCGACCTGTTCTCCCTGGGCGTCGTCATGTACGAAGCCCTGGCCGGTCGCCAGCCCTTCCAGGGGGGGACGCCCTTGGCCGTGGCCGCGGCCGTGCGTAATGCCCCGGTCGAGCCCCTGAGGGCGCTGTGCCCGGGCCTGGATCCCCGATTGGAGGCGGTGGTGACCCGGGCCCTGGCCAAGGATCCGGCCCGGCGTTTTGCCGCCGCTGAGGAGATGGCCCTCGCTCTTGGCTCCCCGGGGGCGACGACTTGTGACCCGAGCCTGAGCCCGACCGCCGTCCTCGGCGCCTCCGAGGTCCTGCCCACGGCGGGGACCGCCACGGTCCACCTCCCGGCTCGGGTGCACGGATCGGCTCCCCTCAGGTGGGAACAGACTAGGGCGACGACAGCCCGGGCCGCCCTGCGGCGACACCGCCGGGCCGCCGCCGCGGCCGTGGCCGCGCTGCTCGTTGTCCTGGCCCTGGTGCTCGGCCATCACCCCTCAGGCCCGGCTCCGACGGCGCCGGCGCTTTCCTCCTCCTCCTCCTCCTCCTCCTCCTCCTCCGGGCCGGGCGGCGTCTCCCCGTCGTTGTCCCATGCCCTCGGACAGTTGCAACAGGCGGTGCGGCCCTGAGCCGGGCCCGGATGGCGAAGGCGGTGCGGACCGGCCTGGTGCTGGCTTGGCCGCTGACCCTGGCCGCCTGCGGCGCTTCGGCGTCGATCACGACGGGCGCCAGCCAGGCGCTGAGCGCCCAGGTCCAGCGGATCACGGCCGACGCCCGGACGGGGGACATGGCCCAGGCCCGGACCGACCTGGCCCAACTGCGGACGATGGTCGGCTCCTATGGGAGAGCGGGCCAGCTCAGCGCGGCGAAGTCGTCGGCCATCACGGCCGCCGCCTCGGTCGTGTTGACCCAGATCGAGGCGACGACAACCACGGCACCGGCGCCCGCCACCGTGGCCCCGCCCTCCACGGGAAGCTCCGGTGATTCTCACCACGCTGGACACAAGCAAGGCGGTGACGGCTAGCTATTAAGCTAGGCGCCCAGTTCATGGATGGGCTACGGCAGGGCCAAGCTTGTCTCCGGCGACCCCGGCCCGAAGTCAACTCACGCGGGAGCCCGGCAGGTGGCCACCCACCTGGCCCTGCGCAGGGCATTTGGCATAATGTGTGGCGATACTGGGGCATAATGACTCGGCGACCATCCGCCGGCAGATGGGCCGCGCCGCCGCCACGATGTACGCCTCCGGGGGCTTGGTCGTGCTGGGTACCGCCGCGCTCCCGGCCTGGCCGGGCCGACACAGCCTGATCCTGGTCGGCCTCGGACTGTTGTCGGTGGTGGCGGGCCTGGTGCTTCGCATTACCGAAGGCAAGCTCCCTCCGGCGGCTTACAACCCCTTTGTCGTCGCGGGCACGCTGGTAATAGGTGGACTGGTGCTGGCCGGCGGCTCCGCAAGGGCCCCCAGCATCTACCCCTGCCTGTACATATGGGTGGTCGTCTACGCCGTGTATTTCTTTCCGAGGCCCTTGGCCCTCGGTCATCTCTCCCTCGTGGTGCTCACATTCGGGGCCATCCGCTTGGGCGACAGCCCCACCTGGATTGGCCTCGGCGGCTGGCTGACGATGACGGTGACCCTGGTGGTGGCGGCCGGCGTGGTGTCCCTCTTGGTCAATGGCTTGCGAAGGGCAGCGCGCTCGGACGGCCTCACCGGTCTTGCCAATCGGCAGGCGTTGGAGGAGGCGTTGGGCCAGGAGATGTCCCGCTGCCGGCGCCGGCCGGAGCGGGAACTGTCCATCGCCTTGATCGACATCGACGACTTCAAGTCGGTCAATGATCGTCACGGTCACCACGGCGGCGACCTCCTTCTGCGGGAGCTGTCGGCGGTTTGGACGGCCTGCCTACGGGGGTCGGACCTGCTGGCCAGACTGGAGCCGGAGAGCCGGGCACTGCTGGCCCGCTACGGGGGTGATGAGTTCGCCGTGCTGTTGGCATCCTGTGATCCTGTGAACGCCCGACATGTCCTCGACCGGCTGGGCTCCGCCGGGCCGGACGCCACCTTCTCCGCCGGCATTGCCTCCTGGGATCGACAGGAGTCCGCCCCGGAGGTGATCGCCCGGGCTGACGAGGCTCTCTACTCGGCCAAGAAGGCTGGAAGGAACCGAGTCGTGGTCCTACCGTCGCCCGTAGGGGACGGCCTGAACTGACACGGGCCGCCGATCGACAGCCTGCGCCACCACCCCGATAAACCGGGACGCGCGATCCCCGAAAACCAGAGTCCCCCTCGCCCAGTCGTACGCGGGCGGTGGTGGGTTATTACGTCCCCTCGTCTTGTTCAGACTCTTCCCCTACTTGACGGCGCCAATCTCACGGACCCTGGAGGCCGTCCTCGGGTCCACCAGTCCGAGCGTGACCCAGGGCGCCACCTACGAACCTCAACATGCAATATCCCGATGGTTCCGACCCCCGAGTCTGCCTGCCTGGCGACCGGATGGTAGGGGAGTCCCACCTGCCTGCGCCTGCCCGAGCAGGCTCATGACGACGGACACGTGGACGAGGGCTCAGACTAGGTCTGGCCGTGTCTCTAAGCCGACGTTCGGTGACGGCTGGCCACCGGACATCGACCCGGATTATCAGGCGCGGGTCATGGGCGAAGAGGACGTCGGCGTCCCAGAGCGCCGGCAGCGATGCCTTGTCGATGCCAGGGATCGTTCTGCATGTTTGGCTATGACGCCAGGACCAACCTGGTGGAGTGGTCTCGGAGGCATCCGAGGACGTCTGCCTGGAGCTGGTCACCCGAGCCGAGGCCCAGATCGCCGCCCGTCCCCGGACCCGACCCACCGACCTCAACTTCCTCGATCCGCACCCCCCTCCTGGGCCAGGGCCCAGGAGGCAAAGACATGCCGGAAGGAATGGAACGCCCAGGACCAACCCCCGTGGGTCCCGGGGCCAGGCGACCCGACCCGCGGCGGGGTCCAAGAGGTTGGGCCCGCAGTTGGAGCGCCGAGCCCACCCGCCCCGGGGGGCGGGGAAGACGAGACCGTCGGGTTCGACCTCGCCCAAGGGGGCATCGAGCATCCCGGCCAGGTCCACTCCGCTCGGGGTGGCGGCGGGGTACATGGTCACCCGACGCCGGTGCCCCGTGGGCAGGGTCTCCTTCAACGCCGAGCGGGTCTCGATCACCTGGTGGTCCACGCTGATCCGCCGTCAATCGACATTGATCCTCACCATCGTCACCCACGCCCTGTCGGGATGGTGACCAGGATCGGCACGGGTGGCCGCAGGGGCCGGCCGCCCGGGTGATCGGACGCTTGCCCCGTTTCTCGCCGAGAGTGACAGATGAGACAGGGTTCGGAACGGCCTCAAGGTCCAGCCGGAGGCGCCGAAGAGGCACTACGAATGGGCATGTGACACCGGAGGACCTGGAGCGATCCCTAAAGGATGTGGC
>DATLUK010000016.1:0-2146 GCA_035533195.1 Acidimicrobiales bacterium
CAGCACCAGCAGATAGTCGAAGAGGAGCGGAAGCTGGGCGAGACCCTCAAGGCCCTCCAGGCCCGGGTCAACCAGTTCCGCACCCAGAAGGAGACGATGAAGGCGCAGTACTCGGCCGCCACCGCCGTCAGCTCGGTCAACGAGAGCGTGGCAGGCATCTCCAAGTCCTTCGGTGACTCCGGCCAGACCCTGCAGCGGGCCCAGGACAAGATCGCCTCTCTCCAGGCCCGCTCCGGCGCCCTGGATGAGCTGCTCGAGTCGGGTGTCCTCGAAGACGTCGGCGGCGGCACCGATGACATCCAGAAGGAACTGGACCAGATCGCCTCCTCCAGCTCGGTAGACAGCGAGCTGGCCGCCCTCAAGGCCGAGGTCGGCGGCCCGGTCGGATCGCTCGGCTCCGGGGATATGGCCCCGGCCGGGGCGCTGGGCGCCGGCGGCACCGAGGACGCCGAGGTCACCAGTGAGGATGGCGGAGCGGGTGCGGACGAGAGCGGCGCCGGCGGAGCAAGCGGGGCGGCCACCGGCGAGAGTGGTGCCGCGAACAAGTGAGCGAACTCGAGCCCCTTTCGCCGGAGTTGTCTCCCGAGCTGGCCCGGGACCTGTCACCCGACCTGTCCCCGGACCTGGGTCCCGGCTTCGACCTGGACGTGGCCGCGGCGTCGTTGCGGGCCGACTCCACCGACGTCCGAATCCTTCTCAAGCTCCTGGTCGCCCAGCTCAGCGATGCGCTGGGTGAGCGGCTCATGGTCGAGCGCAAGGGCGGTCTACTCAAAAAGTCCGATGAGATCCGCTCGGTACGGATGACCATGGGCGATGAGACCTTCGAAGCCAAAGTGGAGGGCACCTCGCTGGCCTGCACCATCGGCAAGTCGTCCGGCGGCATCCGCATACGCTCCGAGAGGGTGGACGCCCAGGAGTGGCTCAAGCGCACCCTGGCCGCCCTGCAGGCCGAAGCCGCTCACAGTTCCACGGCGCGCCAGGCGCTGGAAAGCATCGTTATAGGAGGCACGTCATGACTGCCCTATCCCATCGTCTGTACACCGGAGGCCAGCCGTGACCACCCAGCCCCCCGAACTCCCGAAGGACGCCGCCCGCCGGCTGAAGGAACTGGAGGGCGGGCTGTTCACCAGCGACCTGTCCGTCAACGAGTTCCTTCTCATCAAGGAGGTCGGCTTCCATCCGCTCGGCTTCGTGATGGGCTCGTCGATCTACCACACCGGCCTGCAGACCCGGCGGTGGGGACAGTCCCAGGAGCTGACCAAGCTGTCCGAGGCCATGTACAACGCCCGGGAGCTGGCCATGAACCGGATGGAAGCCGAAGCTGACGAATTGGGCGCCGACGGTGTGGTCGGTGTCCGCCTCGACGTCAACTACTACGAGTGGGGCAGCGACGCCGCCGAGTTCATCGCCATGGGCACGGCCGTCAAGGCGGAAAACGGCCAGTCCTACCGCAACAAGTCCGGCAAGCCCTTCACCAGCGACCTGTCCGGACAGGACTTCTGGACGATCATGCAGACCGGCCACGTGCCCCAGGGCCTGGTCCTCGGAAACTGCGTGTACCACATCGCCCATCGCGGTCTGGCCCAGACACTCGGCTCGGTGGGCCAGAACGTGGAGCTGCCCAACTTCACCCAGGCCCTCTACGACGCCCGGGAGCTGGCCATGACCCGCATGCAGGACGAGGCCCAGGAGTTGGGGGCGAGTGGCATCGTCGGCGTGCGTCTGGAGGAGAAGTCCCACCAGTGGGGCAGCCACACCATCGAGTTCCTGGCCCTGGGCACGGCGGTGGTAAAGACGACTGACAACGTCACCCTGCCCCGGCCCACCCCCATCATCTCCCTCGACAACTGATGAGTGACGTGACCTGGCGGTGGGGCCTCTGCGGGCGACCGTGCCGCTCCGTGACGGGCGGCGCGGCATGAGCGACATGACCGGCCCGGGGGGCGACCCCGAGGCCGTCGTCAAAGAGGCCGGCGGACGGCTGACGTCGGGGACGTTCACGTCAGGGTTGACCGTGCCCGACTTCGCCGCCTGCCTGCAGATGGGGCTGCGCCCGGTCGGCTTCGTGCAGGGTTTCTGTGTGATGCAGTGGTCGTTCTACGGAGCTGGTTCGCCGTATATGAGAGGGACTTCGCCGTACTCGGGG
>DATLUK010000017.1:0-2264 GCA_035533195.1 Acidimicrobiales bacterium
AACGTGATCAGCGGTGGTCTCGACCAGTTTGAACACCGCCAGGTCGTCCATGTCCTGGTCCCACTCACGGGCGTTGCGGCTCCCGTAGCCAACCTCGAGATCAGTGATTCCGGCCCGGCCGAGCTGACCCGCTTCAGTCAACGGGTCAACGACAGCGCGCACGGCCGGGTGGTCCAGTCGGCTGATCACGCTCGTATCGAGCAGGTGGGTTAGCGCCACGCTTCCTCGCGGGGGGGCAGTTGCCGGCGGCCGAGACGGTCGAGGGCCGCGCGGACCTTCGAGTCTCGGCCTGCTCCGGCCCTCCTCAGGGCCTCATTGACGGTCTCCTTCATGCTCGTGGTTCCCAACTCTGCCTGGGCGGACGCCAAGGCCGTCTCGTCAATGTCCACCAAGTGCTTCGGCATGGCTGTCAGTATATACGGCTGTCCAGTAGATATATCCAGATCGAGCACCCACGCCGGCGGCCTAGGGACGCCGCCTCAGGCAGTCCCCAAAGGTCTGGTCCAGACCTTCAACCTCCTGGCTGGGAGCGGGGTCGAGTTGCACCACGAGATAGCCGAAGATCCTGCCCCCTATCCGCAGGGCCCTTGAGGCGCCGAGGGCGCCCATACCGCCGGGTCGGAGCTGGCCAAGAAATATAGGAAACGGTGAGAAGGATCACCAGACGCCGGATTAGATCACCCGCTGGGTTCAGCCACCTCGGCGCCGATCGCTGGCCGAGTTGGGCGAGGGCCCCGGGGTTCCCGAACTCCGCCCGGCGGGGGTGGCGGGGATGGTGGTCCTCTGTGCCGACCGGTTGAGCCGGGCTGACCGTCCGGCCCAACCTCGTGGATGTCGAGGTAAACCATGATGTCACCCGCTGCCGCTTGAAGCCGCTCTCGAATGGCTTCGGCCCCAGAACCGCGCCGGCCTATCACCACTCCAGGCGTAGAGGTGCGAACGCGGACGATCAATGTCTGCCCGGCGAGGAACTCGAGTCCGGCCAGATCGGCCTGCGCAGGCCAGGCGTCATTCAGTGCCGAGAGCAGCCTGCTGGCGAGGGCGGAGTCCACCACCGCTCAATTGTGCATCGCTACCGGCGCTCCTGGTCCTGCGGGTGGCCGGACAGGCGACCGAGACGGGTTGCGCAGCCATCCCGACTATGGGCGCCACCAGCCTCTCGTCGGCGGCCGAGCCTTCGAACTGCGCATCTCCGTAGCTGAAGACCCCACCGTCGGCCCCGACCAGCCAGTAGCCCTGGGGCGGTGCAGGCACAAACTGGGCTGAGCCGGGAGCGCCGGAGGAGGCTCCGCAGTAGGGAGGCGTAGGGGCAGCAGTCAGCCCCACGATGGGAGCTCTCGTTCGCTGGGCCTGTTCGGTAGACAGCGACTCAGCGTCGCCGAACGCCAGGACGGCTCCGTCGGACTGCGCGATCCAGTAGCCGCCGCCGTCGGGGGTGGACGCCATCCCCACGGGCTGGGCGGCGCTGTACTGCTCCGGGGGCGGTAACGGGCTCGGGGCCGCGCAGGCCCCGTAACAGGTGACGGGGTCATAGACGGCTCGGCCGTGATATCCGGCGTCCCCAAAGGAGAAGACCCCGCCGTCAGCGCCCAAAAGCCAATATCCAGCCCCATCGGGAGTCGCCGCGATAGCCACTATGGGTGCGGAGGGATGATCAGGCTCGGCGGAGCCGTAGAAGGGGGCATTCCCGCTGAAGACCCCCCCGTCGGCCCCGGCGAGCCAGTAGCCACCAGTCGCCGCCGCCGCAATGCCGGCGATGGGTGCCGCCGGGTGGAAGTTGGCGGCGGGCCAGGAGTTCTGTCCCTTCCCGATCCCGTAGACGGTCCCGTCCTTGGCCCCCAACCAGTAACCGCTGGCCTTGGACATGGCCGCAATCCCCACCGGTGGCGCACTCATGCCGTCGGTCGACACGCAAGCACCGGCGTAACCACACGACGGCGTCGGGTACCGGCCCCGGCCTTGGTAGCTGGCGCTACCGAAGCTGAAGACGCCGCCGCCCCCGCCGACGAGCCAATAGCCCTGGGCATAGCCGGTCTCATAACCCGAGGGACCTACCGTTTGGGCCGGGGCGGGGCCTGCAAGGACAGCGCCGCCAGCCAGCGCCATGGCAGCGAACAAGCCCAGGCTGCGGTGTCTGCCCCCAGCCGCGGTCCTGCCTGACACGTGGACAGTATGCAGCCCGTAGGTTCTGGCGGGCGGCCACGACCCGGGGGCGGTGAGTTCTTGCCAGGCTCCTGAGGCTCCCTTTGCCGGGTGTCCCTATT
>DATLUK010000018.1:0-3149 GCA_035533195.1 Acidimicrobiales bacterium
CAGCTCTTTGTCATTCCGCAGGGCGAAATAGTCGAGGGTGCCCAGGCCGAAGCGGCCGATGATCGACCGGGCCCGGGCTACGGCGGGGGCCCTCTGCTCCTGGCGCTGGACCACCGGCCGGAAAGCCAGCCAAAGGGCGGCCACGGCAAATCCGAAGGTGACCGCCTCTAGCGCCGGGGTCATGAACAGGTCGATGCGATGGGGGAGTGCAACCAGGCGGTCTCCCACCAGCCGGCCCCCCACCGCTTCGATGGCCGGCCGTACCCCCAGAAGATGGGTGTTCCGGCCGAGTTGGAGAGTGAGCTCCAGGGCGCCCACGGCCAGTATGAACCCGGCCACCGCCGCGCCGACCAGGGTCGAGCCGATCAGGCGCAGTGAAGTCCGGTCGGCAGCGCCGGCAAAGGAATCCCGCCGCAACACGAGGTAGGCCAGGATGACGAGGGTGAAGGTGGCCTCCTCCAGGTCCCCGCCCTTGACCAGGTTGAGGATCACGGAGGCACCCAGGACGAAGCAGGCCACGGCCCAGGCCCGGCGCTGGCCCCCCCGAACGCCCCGAGCCAGGAAGAGCAGGGCCAGGCCCCCCAGGGAGACGACTGCATCGGCGGCCCGGGAGACGGTGAGCGGAATGAAGGCGTGCACATCGTCGAGCCGGACCCGCAGCGGTGGCGTGACGGCGGAGAGGAAGTCGACCAGGCCGCCGGCCCCCAAGGCCACGGCGGCGATACGCCGGTGCCGCCGTAGCAGCACACCCGTGTCGGTCGCCTCCGGCCAGTCCTGTCCGCGCGGGTAAGAGGCCACCACGGCCGCCGCTGTCCGGGTCGGGGGGGCGTGGCGGGCCACCAGGCGCTCGACCAGGCTGGCCCCCGGGACGGCGGCGGCTCCGTAGGACAGATGGACGTGCAGCTCGGCCCCGGCCTCGAGTTCCACCCAGGAGGCCACCACCCGGCCCAGGAACACTGCCGGCAGACCAAGCCAAGCCTGGTGCTCCTCGACCACCTCGGCCACCGCTCCCGTGGCGGCAAAGAAACCCGGTCCCAGCTGGGTCATCTCCGCTCGCAGGGTGTGGCCGATGATGAAGCCGGCGTATCCCTCGGTCACCAGCCGGCGGGCCTCGGAGCGGGCGGCTTCGTTGACCTCGGCGGCCGGTGGTGAAAGGGCCTGGCGTCCAAGGCGGGCCCAGCCCCTGCGGGCCAGCCAGGCGGCGGCCAGGCCGACCAGGGCCACGTCGAACAGAGTGGTGAGGCCGAGCACGAGAGCCCGGTCGCCCCAGGCGGCGCTGCCGACCAATTGAGCTGGATGGCGCACCAGTCCGTAGGTCACGGGGAACTTGATGGACAGGGCCAGCACGATGGGAATGGCCAGCCACCAGGCATGGCGGGTGGCGCCGCGGTACAGACTCCGGGACACCACGAAGCGCAGTAGCGAGGCGGGGTCGGCCAGCCGGTCGGCGTCGGTGGCCCAGCGGGCACCGGCCAGGGCGGGCAGTACCTCTTCCAGCATGTGCTGGCCGATCGGTGATTCGGCCGGGTTGGCGGGGTCGTCCACCCGGAACGAGGGGTCGAAGCGCTGGCCGGGCTCCACCCGCACCCGTCGGCGGCCCGCTGCAGTCTCCACGTCCAGTTCCACCACCAGGCCGAGCTCGGCTCCGAGCCGGCGCTGCATGTGGTCGGCCACGTCTCGGTCCCAGGCCAAGCGACGGTCACGGTTACCGGGGAGGCAGACCAGGCGACGGCCTTCCTGCCCGGCGAAGCCACCCATCGCCCGCACCAGCTCGGCATGCCCCTCCAACGTCGCCTCTAGGTCGGGAGTCTCGGGACCGGAGAGGTCGAGGAGGTTGCCGGCCACCACCACCGCTCCCGGTCCGTCCCACGCTTCGAGGACGGTGGCCAGGTGCCGGGTGGCCCTGAGGGCGGCCGGGGAGGGTTGAGGCCGCAGCAGCAGGTCGCTCACCACCAGCACCCGTCCCCCCACCGGGACCGGCACCGGGAGCAGGTCGGGGGGCCGGTCGGCCGACTCGAGGTCCCGGGACGTCATCCTCCCCGGCACCCTATCGGTAGGCTCCGCCGCCGGTACGCGGCCGCCGGGCCGCACGGGCTGCGCCATCCTCCCGCCGAGGTCAGGCGTCCCCGCCGATCGTGGGAGGCACTATGAACTCAGCCGACGCCGAGGGCCCCAAGGCCATCGAGGACTACTACCTCGAAAACCGGACCTTCCCCCCGCCGGCCGGGTTCACTTCGGCGGCGCTGGTGTCGGACCGCTCGTTGTACGAAAGAGCCGAAGAGGACTGGCAGGGATTCTGGGCCGACCAGGCCAGGGAGCTGGATTGGGTCCAGCCGTGGTCGGCGGTGCTGGAGTGGGAGCTGCCCTTCGCCAAGTGGTTCGTGGGGGGCAAGCTGAACGTCTCTCACAACTGCCTGGACCGCCACGTCCAGGCCGGCCGGGGCGACCGGGTCGCCTACCACTGGGAGGGCGAGCCGGGCGACACCCGCACCATCACCTACGCCGAGTTGCTGGATGAGGTTCAGCGCTTCGCCAATGTCCTCAAGGGTCTGGGGGTGAAGAAGGGTGACCGGGTGGCCATCTACATGCCGATGATCCCCGAGCTGCCTGTGGCCATGCTGGCCTGCGCCCGCATCGGCGCCGCCCACTCGGTGGTCTTCGGGGGCTTCTCGGCCGATGCGCTGTCCGGTCGCATCAATGACGCCGAAGCCAAGGTGCTGATCACGGCCGACGGGGGTTACCGGCGGGGTGCGGTTTCGCCCCTCAAGCCCAACGCCGATACCGCGGCCACCGACTCGCCTTCCATCGAATCGGTGGTGGTGGTCCGCCGCACGGGCCAGGACGTGGAGATGGTCGGCGGCCGCGACCACTGGTGGCACGACCTCATGGAAGGCGCGGCCGCCGAGTGCGCGCCCGAGCCCATGGACGCCGAGGACCTGTTGTACCTGCTCTACACCAGCGGGACCACGGCCAAGCCCAAGGGGATCATGCACACCACCGGTGGCTACCTGACCCAGGTCGCCTTCACCCACCGCTACGTGTTCGACCTCCATCCCGAGACCGACGTCTACTGGTGCGCGGCCGACATCGGCTGGGTCACCGGCCACAGCTACATCGTCTATGGGCCGTTGGCCAACGGGGCCACCGGG
>DATLUK010000019.1:0-2408 GCA_035533195.1 Acidimicrobiales bacterium
GGACCGCCTGGGGCTCCTGGCTGACCGGGAGGCCGATGCCAGAGATGCCAGACGCCTGGAGCGCCGGCTCAAGGCGGCCAAGCTGCGTTACCCCGCGGCGGTGGAAGACATCGACTTCCGCACACCCCGAGGACTGGACCGAGGCGTCATGGCCTCCCTGGCTCAGGCCGGCTGGGTCACCCGGGGCCACAACGTGTTGGTCACGGGCGCGACGGGCTGTGGCAAGAGCTACGTGGCCTGCGCCCTGGCCAACGCCGCCCTGCGCCAGGGCCACACCGCTTTGTACATCCGAACTCCGCGGCTGTTGGAGGAGTTGGCCCGGGGCAAAGCCGACGGCCGCTACGTCCGCACGCTCGCCAGCCTGGCCCGGGTATCCCTGCTGGTCCTGGACGACTTCTTGCTGACCCCGGCGCCGGTGGAGGCCTGCCGGGACCTGCTCGAGGTCATCGAGGACAGAGCCGAGCGCCGGGCCACGGCGGTGGCCTCTCAGCTACCGGTGGACAAGTGGCTGGGCGCCATGGCGGATCCGACATTGGGAGAGGCACTCCTCGACCGGCTTTGTGCTGCCTCGCACCGCATCGCCATGAAGGGACCCTCACAGCGCCAGCGCCAGCCCGGTCCGATCGACGTCGAGGAGGACAATTGAAGCCCACCAGCCCTACATTGGCCCGCACCCTTACCCCTACCCCGACCCTTCCAGGGCCTCACAGGCCAACACAGGGCTCGGGCTTTACGACCAGGGAGGTGATGCCGGCCTGAACAGCTGATCCGACCACCACAAGGCGCTCCGCTCCCTGCGGTCGCATTCAACCGGAACGGGTGGCCGCTTTCAACCGGAACAGGTGGCCGCTTTCGCCGGAATGCTCAACAGGGACTCAGTCAGATTGGCAGCCTCGGCCGGGTCTTCATGCTCCCAAATCCTGATCGGCAACCAGGCGGCCTCCTGTAGCCGAGCATCGGTGTCGGCGTCCCGCTGCCGGTTCCGTTCCAAGTCTCTGCCCCACCAAGCGGCGTTCGCCTTCGGCTTCAAGGAGTGCATCGGACAGCTATGCCAGAAGCAGCCGTCAACAAAGATTGCTACCCGTTTGGCCGTGAAGACAATGTCCGCTCTGAGTCACCAGGCCAAACTTACAGTCTTGTGATTCCGGAGGCTCCGATTGGACCGCCAGTAGGTCAGGCCGAGAACCCGAGGTCTCGGACAGCGGCTGCTACAGGCCGGCGCTGGTTGGCCGACCCCGTTCCCAGTTGACGGGTTCGGACATCTCTTCGCGGCTCGGCTCCGTCGGACTGAGTGACCCAGGCAGCCGGGTCAACATCACCCCGCCGCAAGGAACTCGTCCGATATCGGCGCCCTGATAACCCTCAGGGCGTCCGGGAATTCGGCGTTAGCGCGCTATACCTATTGCGCGCTAACGCGCGCTCTATAAGACGTCGGTCACACGGTGAGCTCTGGGCCAGGGGTTATCTCGGGCGTCGTGCGCACGTGGATGGATGGTGTGACCGCTGGCGGCGGCGTCACGTCCTGGGGCGCCGGGCCGGCCTCGGCTGCGTCCGCAACCACCGAGGGGGCAGCGGCGCGCAGGACCTCCAGCCGGGACAGCCGGGTCGACAGCTGAGATCGGCCCTGAGCGAGGACCTCTGCCAACTCCTTCCCATCGGCCCGAAGCCTCAGGACGTCGTCCTCCAGGCCGACCAGGCTGAGCCCCTGGTCGATCCTGGCCTGGGCGGCGAGCGCGGACCAGGCTTCGGCTCGAGTGGCACCGGTGGTCAGGTCTGGGTGTTCGATGAGCAAACCATCCAGCTCGTCCCGGGCCCGGATGCGGGCCCGGCCCCGCAGTCCACCCGGGGCCAAGGCCGAGCGCTCCAGGTCGGCTCGGAGCACGTCGATCCGCTCGGCCAAGCGGGCCTCGGCCCGAACGGCGGCCGCGGCGGCGACGACGAGGGGCTGTTGCCGGCGGTTGACCGTCAGGGATGCCTCAGCGGCGGCCAGGGCGCCATCTAGCTCGGCTGCCTTGGCCTCGTCCCGGGACAGCACACCCTCCATGGTCTCGGCCAGGGCCTCGGCATGGGCCAGCTCCTCCTCCCAACGCAGTCGGCTCCAGGAACCGGCCGGGGCGGCCACCAGGGCCTCGGCCCGAAGGGCCAGCTCCGACGTCGCCGCCTCGGCTCGGACCCGGGCATGGCCATGACGAGCGGACCAGGCTACGTGAGCCTGATGCGCCTCCTCCAGGTCGGCCACCTGGGCCCGCAGCCGTTCTTGGGCATGGCGGGCTCGGCCAGTGTCGAGACCGTCGCCGGCCAGGATGGCCCGGCCCTCGTCGAGCTCCGCCTCCCGAAGCTGGGCCGACAGATCGGCCAGGGCCACCGCCACCCTCGGGGGAGCGGCTTCTGGCTTGGCCGCCTCGACC
>DATLUK010000020.1:0-4848 GCA_035533195.1 Acidimicrobiales bacterium
ACAGCGACTCCGGGGTCTACGCCGCCTACACCTGCGCCCGGGTCTGAACGGGAGTCAGTCAGCTGCCTCTATGTCGACGTTGAAGGCCTCGTAGACCAGGTCGGCGCCCAGGTGCCGATGCCTGACGATGCCGGCCAGGACTTCCACCACCTGTTCGTGGGCGGCGTGACTGTCCCCATCGGCATCAGCGGGCAGAGCCCGGACGGCGGCCTCCAGGCGGTAACGCAACTCGGTGTGCTCCCGCCGGGCCCGTTCCACGCGGTGGGAGAGCCGAGGAGCAGCTTCGACGATGTCGTCCAGCATCCCGCCTGGAGCTTCGGAGGCGGTTATGTGATTCTCCAACGCGGCGGCCAACCGGTCGAGATCCTGGCCGAGGGTCTTGGTCCAGGCCTCCACCCGGCCGGTGGCGGGGCTGGCCAGTGACCGCTCCACCTCACCCATGGCGGCCCGCAGCCCCGCCCGGTTCTCACGCGCCTGGTCGAACGAGTCGCTCAATTGTCCCCCTCGGCTGTCCTCGACGCGAGGGTAGGCCCGGGGAGCGGGACGTGACGAGGGGACTCAGGCCGAGCGCGGAGGCAGTAGGGCCGCGCCGAGCAGGGCAGCCACCCCGTCGGCCCTGGCGCTGTCGGCCGGGATGCCCGTCTGAAGCACGGCTATGAGGACCGACATGATGGTGGTGACCAGACCCGAGGCGATGAGTTCTGGGTCGATGTCGGCGCGGACCTCTCCCACCGCCTGGCCCGTTTGGAGGCGCTGGACGATGCCGGCCTGGAGGTCGGCCAGGGCCGGGATGCCGAGGAGGCGTTCGGTGTGCTCGGGTTCGCGCCCGGCCAGGACCCGTCGGGCCAGGGGATGGTCGTCCATGCCCGCCACCAGAGCCCCGATGAGCGACTGCCATTCCGTGTCGAAGGTCCCGCTCAGGACCGGACCCAGCGCCATACCGATGAGGCCGGCGGCGTCGGCGTCCACGGCGGCGGCAAACAAGGCTTCCTTGCCTTCGAAATAGGCATAAGCCGCCGCCGGAGTGAGGCCGGCATCTCGGGCGATACCGGAGACCGAGGTACCCCGGAAGCCGTCGGCGGCAAAACGCCGGATGGCGCCGTCCAAGAGGGCCCGCCGGGTCCGCTCCCCTTTGGTGGCCGCCTCGGCCCGGGCAGCTGCGCTCTCCACGGTGGCCGTCACACCCCAATAATCTAATATTTGAAGCAATCTGTCAATTATCCCAGCGGGAGCGGAGCCCGGCTCCCGGGTCTGCCGGTAGCGTTGGTTCATGGACGACCGGCTCTGTCTGCTCTGCGTTCACGCCCACCCCGATGACGAGGCCTCCAAAGGCGCGTCGACGGTGGCCGCCTACCACGCCCAGGGCGTTCACACCGTGCTGGTCTGCTGTACGGGCGGGGAGGAAGGGGACATCCTGAACCCGGCCATGGACATCCCCGACGTGCGCCAGCGCCTGTCCGAGGTGCGCATGGAGGAGCTGGCCCGGTCGGCGGAGATCATCGGTTATGACGAGGTGGTCATGCTCGGGTACCGGGACTCGGGCATGCCCGACACGCCGGCCAACGAACGGCCCGACTGCTTCGCCCGGGCACCGCTGGAGGAGGCGGTGGGGCGCCTGGTGGAGGTGATCCGCCGAACCCGTCCACAGGTCATCGTCACCTACGCCGACGACCAGACGGGCTACCCGCATCCCGACCACCTGAGGGTGCACGACATCAGCGTGGTCGCCTTCGATGCCGCCGGTGACCCTGAGGCTTATCCCGAACTGGGCGAGGCCTGGAGCCCGTCGAAGATGTACTACAACGTCTGGTCCCGGGCCCGGACCCTGGCCATGCACGAAAAGTTTCTTGAGCTAGGCCTGGAGAGCCCCTACGACGAGCGCTGGTTGGAACGCCCGTCCCATGACCACCGCATCACCACGGTCATTGACATCTCCGGCCACACCGAGGTGCGTAGTCAGGCTCTCCTCGCCCACGCCACCCAGGTCGATCCCACCTCCAAGTTCTGGTTCGGACTGCCGCCGGAGGTGGCCCGCACAGTCCATCCGGTGGAGGAGTTCATCCTGGCCTATAGCCGGGTGGGCGGCCCGGTGGCTCCCGACGCCGACGCCGGCGCCGACGCCGGCGTCGGGGACGCCACCTCTCCCGACGGAGCCGAGGAGCCGGAGGAGCGGGAGACGGATCTCTTCGCCGGCGTCGCCGATCTGGCGTCCCGCTGACCAGCCGTCCCGTCGAACATCCGGGAGCACCGGGGTCATGGTCTTATTCCTGAGCCAGGACTGGCTGGATCTGACCGTCCGGCTGTGGGCCGAGGAGATGGATCGGCCCGGTCCCTCCGTCCTCGTCCAGTTCATGGTCAACGGAGGACCCGTCCCCGAGGCCGCCTACTGGTGGAGGCTGGAGGACGGACGCCTCCAACAGGCCGGCACGGGTCCGATCGGCGGGTCCGGGGCCGACGTGACCGTGACCCAGACCTACGCCGACGCCGTTGACATCCAGACCGCCAAGATGGACGCCAACGCCGCCATCATGCAGGGCCGTGTGAAGGTGGCGGGCGACCTGGCCAAGCTCATGTCCATCCTGGCCCTCACCGCCTCCGGCCCCTACAAGGACCTGCAGCGGCGGATCGGCGCCGGGACCGAGTACCCAGGCGGATGAGCACCGACCTCCGGCGGGCAGGTCCGAACCGAGTTCAGGCTCTCATGAGGTCGCGCAGAGCCCGGTAGCCGATGAAGCCGGCCCCAGCCCGCTCGGCCATCTCCCGCAGGGTGTCCTCATTGGTGAGGAACTTATGGTCATCGACCCGGCCCTCCCAGTCGGGATGGGAGGCCTCCAGTTCCCCGCTACGGACGGCGGGGTGCAGATACATCTCCGTCACCCCTTCGGGCAGGCGGGCCAGGGCCGCCTCGATCGAACGACGGGACCCGACGCCGCTGGTGACGATCAGGTGGTCGGGGAAGACGACTCCCTCGGCTGCGGCCAGATCGCGGAAGGGGAAGCCGATGGACTTCTGGGTGGAGGCTCCCGATAGACGCATGGGCAGGCGAAAGTCGGTGGCCAGTTCCAGGTACACGTCGAAGAACTCGGGACGGAGTTGCACCGAGCCCATGTGCGAGTCGACGTGGGTCACGTCGAATCCCCAGAAGATGGCCCGCTCCACCTGGGCCCTCAGCTCTTTACTGACCTCGTCCATGTCGGCGTGGTCCCACACGTCGACCACCGTCCTGGGGAAGCCTCCGTCCCCGTCGAGGAGGGAAGGGGCCCGGGTGATCGGGCCCCAGCGGTACAGGTCCCACTCGGCGTTGAGGGTGAGGTGGACACCCACGTCCTCGCCCCGGTACTGGGCGGCCGCCTCCCGGGCCCAGGGGCAAGGCACCATGAGTGTGGCGCTGGTGGCCAGGCCGGACCGCAGCGCCTCGTAGATGGCCAGATTGGCCGAGTGGCTCGAACCCAGGTCGTCACAGTTGACGATGAGAAGCTTGGCGTCGGGTGGATGGCCCAGGCGCTCGGCCAGGGTGGGCGAGCTCATGGCCCGAGCCTAGGCCGACCTCGACGGGGCGGGCCTAGGGGGATCAGGCGGCCCGGTACTCGGGCTCGAGGCGCTGGATGCGGCGCCGGGACGCCTCCTGGAGGGCCAGCCGGGCGGCCTCTATGCCCCGCCGGCCCGCCTCCCGGGTCGGCTCGTCCAACCGCCAGGTCAGTTCCGGGCTCGGATTGATGAGGGTGAGCTGATCACTCATGGCTCCACCTTGACAGGAGGGTGTGACAATCACTGTTCCCCCTGGTGGGACGGGTTATTCGTCCTCCTCGCTCCCTTGTCGCCAGCGGCCCGGCCGAGGCTGACACACTGGCGGTGTGCAGCCCAGCCTGCCTCTCTTCTCCGGGGACGGACGCCCGCCCAAGCGGCGGGCCAAAGGGACGGCCCCGGCGCCCGCCGGGCCCGTCCACGACCGGGTGGATGGTCTTGACGGTTTCCTGGTGGGCGACGAGGTCAGGGTGGATGGCCTGCGGGGGCGGTTCCGTTGCAAGGCTTTCTTCCTGGATGGCGCCGTTCCCATCGCCGAGGTCTTCGGCCCTCTGCTCGACGGACGGGCCGGCGCCCGGGTGCCGGCCGTGCGCAGCTTCCCGGTCGACCGACTCCGCCGAGCGCCCCGGCGCTGAGCCCGGGAGGTTCATTCCGCTCCCGCCTCCAAGGCGATGGGCAGTCCTGCCATCACGGCGGGAAGCTCGGGGGCCAACTCCTCGACCACCTCGACCTGGACCGCGTCGGGGCGGCGCAGCCGGGACCCGATGAGGCCCGAGCCGATGGCCATGGCCGCGCAATAGATCCAGAGCCGGTGGAAGTGCGCCAGCGCCGAGGCCGGGGTGGACGGGTTGCCCACCAGGACCACCAGCAGGGCGACTCCGAGAGCGCCGCCGATCTGGCGGGCGGTCTGGTTGACGGCACCTCCGACGGCCAGTCGTTCCGGGGGCAGGCTGGCTACCGCCGCCGCACTGAACACCGGGAAGGTCAGCCCGATGCCGAGGCCGGCCACCAGAGTTCCCGGCAGCCACTCAGCCAGGTAGGACGGATGTACTCCCACCCGGACGGCGTACCAGCCGAGGGCAGCCGCAAAGCACACTGCACCCGGCATCAACACGGCCCGGAACCCGAAGCGGCCCGCCATCCGGCCGGCCGGTCCGGACACCGCCGCCACGACCAGTGGGCCCGGGGTCACGGCCAGGCCGGCCCGGAGGATGGTGTAGTGCCATACCCCGGTCAGGAAGAGGATGTTGCCCAGCAGCATGGCGAAAAAGCCCATGGCGTAGACCAGGGTGGAGGCGTTGGCCACGCTGAAGGAGCGGGCCC
>DATLUK010000021.1:0-2119 GCA_035533195.1 Acidimicrobiales bacterium
GAACACGGCCGCACGACCCATGTCGGCTATGGAATCGCGGCCGCGGCCGCCGGCATCCTCGGCAACCAGGTTGTGGCCCGCTACAAGGGCCGAGTCGGCCAGCGCATCCAGTCGGCCACCCTCATCGCCGACGCCCAGCACACCTGGCTGGACGCCTTGTCCTCAGCCGGTGCTCTCCTCGGCCTGGTGGGAGTGGCCTTCGGTCTGCGCTGGGCGGACGCCGTGGCTGGCCTGCTGGTCACGGCCTTCATCTGCCACGTCGGCTACCAGGTGACCGGAGACCTGCTGGGTCACCTCATGGATGAGGTGGACCCCGACGTGGTCAGCTCCGCCATTTCCGCCGCCGAGGCCATACCTGGTGTCCACCATGCCCACGCTCGGGCCCGTTGGATGGGCCGGTCGCTCCTGGTGGAAGTCGAGGGCTTCATGGACCCGAGTACACCCCTGGCCAGCGGCCAGGACCTGGGTGCGGCGATCGAAGCCGCAGTCGTCGAAGCCGTTCCCGAGGCCAGGGCCGTGCAGTGGATACCCCGGGCGCTCGCCAGCAATAGGGTCGGCTAGAGGCAGGCGTAGGGCATGAGGCAAGTCTGTCTGCACCGCGGCGATGCGTCGTTCTGCGCTATCCGGAGGGCGGGCTCAGGGGCGAAGAAACCGTCGTTTACGCGTACTGCGGGAAGACCGGCGGCGGTGCTCTTGCTCGCAGATGGTGCCGATATGTGCGCGAATAGGGGTCGGCTTTCTCAGCGGTAGAAGCACAAGGTCGGACACACGTTGCCCGTGGGTCTCTGAGGCCCGAACGGACGAATAGGGGGGCACTGACTTTATCCGCAGGGCGAACTGGTGCTTCCGTTCAAGCTGCGACCAGAGGTCGACGCCCAGCCCACGGCTGAGCCCGCTCGAGCTGGGCCGCGACCCGGATGAGGACGTCCTCCCGACCGTAGGGGGCCACCAGCTGAACACCGATCGGCAACCCGTCGGAGTTCCAATGCAGTGGCAGGGAGATGGCGGGCTGTCCGGTCACGTTGAACGGCGGGGTGAAGGGGACCAACGACGCAGCCCGGAACAGGCCCCGGAGCGGATTGTCGGCGGGTGAGTCGAACTCCCCCAGCACGGGAGGGGGTTCGGCCAGCGTGGGGGTCACCAGCAGGTCGTATCCGTCCTCGAACCAGGCCGCCACCTGCCGGGAGTTGGACTGGAGCCACTCCCGGGCAGCCAGGAAGTCGGCGGCGCTGTGGCTGCGGCCGAGCTCGGCGAGGGCCCAAGTCAGCGGCTCGACGTCGTCTTGGGTGATGGACCGGCCGAGGCGGGAGGGCCAGTAGTGGTCGAGGTCATAAGCCGTCCCCGAGGACCACACCAGTACGAACTTCTGGGAGTAGTCGGGATGGTCCAGGGCGGGGATCCGAGACGCTTCCACCCGGTGGCCGAGGGATTCCAGAAGCCGGCCGGCGGCTTCGGCGGCCGTCACGCAGTCCGAATGGGTGGCCACGCCACCCGGGGCCGTGGTCTGAACGCCTATCCGAAGCCGTCCAGGGTCGGCGCCGACCTCCTCCCGGTACGGCCGGGCGGGGGGCGGCGCGGCATAGGGATCGCCCGGGACCGGACCGGCGACAGCGTCGAGCACCGCCGCCGTATCACGCACGCTGCGGGTGACGGCCAGCTCGCACACAAGCCCGCCGAAGACATCACCCCACTCCGGGGCCAGCGATACCCGGCCCCGCGACGGCTTGAGGCCGACCAGCCCGCATTCGCTGGCAGGTATGCGGATGGATCCGCCCCCGTCGTTGGCATGGCCGACCGGCACCATGCCCGACGCCACCGCCGCGGCCGACCCGCCGCTGGAGCCGCCGGTCGATCGGGACAGGTCCCAGGGGTTGTGGGTAGGCCCGTAGGCCAGAGGCTCGGTGGTGGGCAGGATCCCGAGCTCTGGGGTGTTCGTCCTGCCGACCACCACGAAGCCGGCCGCACGGAAGCGCCGGGACAACTCCTGGTCGACCGGGGAGACCCAGCCGGCCTCTTTGAGCAGGCGCATCCCCTCGTGCACCGGCTCACCGGCGCTGTAGCAGACGAGGTCCTTGAGCACGAGGGGCACACCTCGGAAGGGACCGTCGGGCAGGGTGCC
>DATLUK010000022.1:0-9339 GCA_035533195.1 Acidimicrobiales bacterium
CAACCACATGGCCACCGCCGGACGGGCCAACGCCTGGTGGTGGGACGTCCTGGAGGACGGGCCCTCCAGCCTCTACGCCGGCTATTTCGACATCGACTGGGACCCGCCGGAGGCGAAGCTCCGCCAGCGGGTCCTGGTGCCCATCCTCGGTGACCACTACGGCCGGGTCCTGGATCGGGGCGAACTCCGCCTGTGTAGGCGGGACGCCGAGTTCACCGTCGCGTATTTCGACCACGAGGTGCCGCTGTCGCCCCGGACTCTGGACGAGCTGCTGGCCGACGCCGCCCGGTCGGCCGGGGAGGGGGCCGAGGCTCTGGCCGCCCTGGCCCGCGGTTTCGGCGGGCTGCCCCTGGCCTCGGCCACCGACCGGGCCAGCGTGGCCGAACGGAACCGGGACAAGCACCGTCTCGCCCAGGAGCTGGCCGACCTGCTGGCCGAGCGGCCGGATGCGGCCGGGGCGGTGGATGACGTACTGGCCCGGGTAAACGCCGACCCTGACCGGCTGGATGCCCTTTTGTTGCGGCAGAACTACCGATTGGCCTATTGGCGGGTAGCGGGCCAGGAACTGGACTACCGGAGGTTCTTCGATGTTCCCGGGCTCATCGGCCTGCGGGTGGAGCGCCCGGCCGTCTTCGAGGATAGTCACCGGCTCATCCTGGAGCTGGTGGCGTCGGGCCGGGTCAGCGGCCTGCGGGTGGACCATCCCGACGGGCTGCGAGATCCCGCCGACTACCTGCGTCGCCTGAGCGAAGCCAGCGGCGGGGTGTGGGTGGTGGTGGAGAAGATCCTGGAGGGGGACGAGAGCCTGCCCGGGGACTGGGTGGCGGCCGGGACCACTGGCTATGAGTTCCTGAACCTGGCCGGCGGGCTGTTCATCGACCCGGCGGGGGAGATGGCCATCACCGAGCTTTACCGGGATGCCACCGGGGATACCGCGTCCTTCGAGGAGACGGCCCTGGCCGCCAGACGGGAAATCATGGCCAGCTCACTGGCCACCGACGTCGAGCGGCTGACGGCCGCCTTCGTGGACGTCTGTGAGACCAGGCGGCGGTTCCGGGACTTCACCCGGTCCGAGCTGCGGGGTTGCCTTCGGGAGGCACTGGCGGCCATGCCCGTGTACCGGACCTACGTGGCGGCGGGGGGCCGGGCCGGCCCCGAGGACGCTGGACGGATCCGGATGGCGCTGGAGACGGCCCGGTCCCGCCGGTCGGATCTGGATCCGGAGCTGTTCGACCTGCTGGAGGGGATCCTCCGGGGCCGCCACCGGGCGCCGGTGGACATCGAGTTGGCCCAGCGGTTCCAACAGCTGAGCGGCCCGGTCATGGCCAAGGGGGTGGAGGACACCGCCTTCTACCGGTACTCCCGGCTGCTCGCCCTCAACGAGGTGGGAGGTGACCCGGCCCGCTTCGGTGTGGACACCGAAACCTTCCACTCCCACAACGCCCGGGTCCAGGAGCGCTGGCCGCTCAGCCTGCTGGCCACCTCGACCCACGACACCAAGCGCAGCGAGGACGTAAGGAGCCGGCTGGCGCTGTTGAGCGAGATTCCCTCCGAGTGGGCGGAGGCGGTCCGGCGCTGGTCGGACATGGCCGCCCGTCACCGACGGGAGGGATTCTCCGATCCGCGGGCCGAGTACGTGCTGTTCCAGACCCTGGTCGGCGCCCACCCCCTCGGCTCCGATCGCCTGGTCGACTACATGCTCAAGGCCACCCGGGAGGCCAAGCTGGCCACCAGCTGGACCCATCCCGATGAGGGCTACGAGGCGGCCCTGACCAAGCTGGTGGAGGGGCTCTGCGGGGACCCCGACTTCAGCGCCGATCTCGATGCCTTCGCATCCGGACTGGTGGAGCCGGGGCGGGTCACCTCGCTCGCTCTGGCCACCCTCAAGCTCACCAGCCCCGGCATCCCGGACATCTATCAGGGCGCGGAGGGCTGGGATCTGAGCCTGGTGGATCCCGATAACCGCCGACCGGTGGACCATGCCGCCCTGGCCCGGCTGCTGGCCGAGGCGGCAACCCTGTCGGCGGTCTCCGCCCGGGAGCGCGGGGAAGAAGGTGTCCCCAAGCTGTTCCTGACCCAGCGACTGCTCAAGCTGCGGGCGGCCGAGCCCGACTGCTTCGGACCGGCCTCGACCTACGCGCCCGTCTGGGCCACCGGCCCCCGTGCCCTGCACGCCGTGGCCTACCTCCGAGGTGACCGGGTGGCCGTGGTCGTGCCCCGGCTCGTGCTCGGGCTGGAGCGCAACGGAGGATGGGCGGGCACCTCGGTGGGCCTGCCCGACGGGGACTGGGTGGACTGTCTCACCGGTGCTGCCAGGCCGGGCTCGGTGCCGGTGGATCTGGCGGAACTGCTGAGCGACTTTCCGGTTGCCGTCCTGGTGCGCCGATGAGCGGCCACCGCTTCACTGTGTGGGCCCCTGAGGCCCCGGGGGTGGAGTTGGTCCTTGGTGATGCCCGTCGGGTACCCATGGAGCCCGACGGACTGCGCCCTACGGACCGGCCGGGCTGGTGGGCCGCGTGGGTGGACGACGCGTCGGAGGGAACCGACTATGGCTTTTCCCTCGAGGGCGGACCGACCCGACCCGACCCCCGTTCCCTATGGCAGCCGGATGGGCCCGATGGCCTGTCCCGGCTGGTCGAACCGGCTCGGATCCAGTGGAGCGATGAGCGCTGGACCGGGATCCACCTGCCGTCCGCCGTCCTCTATGAGCTGCACGTCGGCACTTTCACCCCGGAGGGAACCTTCGACTCGGCCATCTCCCGGCTGGACCATCTGGTCGATCTGGGTGTCAGCGCAGTGGAGTTGATGCCCGTGGCCGAGTTCCCCGGGAGGCGGGGGTGGGGCTATGACGGAGTGGATTTGTTTGCCGTGCACCATGCCTACGGCGGCCCTCACGGGCTGGCTCGCCTGGTCGATGCCTGTCACGCCCGGGGCCTGGCCGTGGTGCTCGATGTCGTCTACAACCACCTGGGCCCGGCCGGCAACTACCTGGGGGAGTTCGGTCCCTACTTCACCGACCGCTACGCCACTCCCTGGGGCCAGGCTCTCAACCTCGACGGTCCCGGCAGTGACGAGGTGCGCCGCTTTTTCATCGATAACGCCCTGTCCTGGTTGGGCCGCTACCACCTCGACGGGCTGCGCCTCGATGCCGTCCACGCCATCGTCGACACCTCGGCCACCCACCTCCTCGAGGAGCTGTCGACGGCGGTGGCCGGCCTGTCGGCCCAGGTGGGCCGGCGGCTGTTCCTGATAGCCGAGAGCGATCTCAATGACCCCCGGGTCGTGAGGCCCCGGCCGGTGGGGGGATTCGGGATCGATGCCCAGTGGAGCGACGACTTCCACCACGCCCTGCACGCCGTGCTCACTGGGGAGAGGACGGGCTACTACTCGGACTTCGGGACGATGGATGACCTGGCCACCGCCCTGCGCCGCGCCTTCGTCTACGACGGCCGTCACTCCCGCCACCGGGGTCGGCGCCACGGTCGGCGGCCAGATGGACTGCCGGGCTGGTCTTTCCTCGGCTACCTGCAGAACCACGACCAGATCGGAAACCGCGCTGTCGGGGAGCGAAGCAGCGCCTTGATGTCCGTGGGCCGGCTCAAGGTGGCCGCCGCTCTGGTGCTGGGTTCGCCCTTCGTGCCCATGCTGTTCCAGGGCGAGGAGTGGGGGGCATCCACGCCCTTCCAGTACTTCACCTCCCATCCTGACCCCGAGCTGGGCCGGGCCGTGAGCGAGGGCCGCCGCTCGGAGTTCGAGTCCTTCGGCTGGGATCCGGACGACATCCCCGATCCCCAGGACCGGGCGACCTTCGAACGCTCCCAGTTGGATTGGTCGGAGCTCAGCCGGCCCCCCCATGCCGAGCTGCTCGAATGGCACCGCCGGTTGATCGCCTTGCGCCGCCACCGGCCCGAGTTGACCGACGGCCGTCTCGACCACGTCGAGGTCCGCCACGGGGCGGACTGGCTGTCGCTGCGCCGGGGCGAGGTTCTGGTGGCGGTAAACATTGGGAGCGGCACCCGGACCCTGTCTCTCGACGGTCCCGGGCCCCGGCTGCTGCTGGTCTCGGAGGAGAAGGTCTCTCTCGTACCCGGAGGCGTCGAGCTGGTCCCCGACAGCGCGGCGGTGGTGTGGTTCGAAGCCGTTTCCTAAGGTGCGGCCCCATGGACATGAGGCTGGACGGAAAGGTCGCGCTGGTAACGGGAGGATCTAGGGGGATCGGTCGGGCCATTGCCACCGCCTTTGCCGGCGCCGGCGCCCGGGTCATGATCTGCTCGCGGAAGGCGGACTCGCTCGAAGAAGCGGCGGCATCCATGCCCGGGGAAGTGGTCTGGCACGTGGCCAACGCCGGGGATCCGGAGCAGGCTCGGGCCACCATCGATGACACCATCGAGCGCCTCGGGGGCCTGGATGTGCTGGTCAACAACGCCGCCACCAACCCCTACATGGGCCCGCTTATGGGCATAGACGCCTCTCGAGCCGAAAAGACGGTGCAGGTCAACCAGCTCGGAGTGCTCACTTGGACCCAGCTGGCCTGGAAGACGATCATGTCCGAGAGAGGCGGCAACGTCATCAACATCGCCTCCACCGGCGGCTTCGGCGTCACCCCGGGGATCGCCTACTACAGCGTGACCAAGGCCGCCGTCATCCACCTGACCAAGCAGATGGCCCAGGAGCTCGGGCCCAAGGTGCGGGTCAATGCCATCGCCCCCGGCCTGGTCCGCACCGACATGGCCAAGGCCCTGGTCGAGCATGGGGGCGACGCCATGTCCAAGCGCCTGCCCCTGCGGCGCATCGGTGAGCCGGAGGACATAGCCGGCCCGGCTCTCTTCCTGGCTTCGGATGCCTCGGCCTGGGTCACGGGGGTGACCATCCCCGTTGACGGAGGGGCGATGGTCTCGGGCGGGGCCGGTTGAGGCGCGCTCGGCGGTGAAGGTCTGGGCCGGTGGGGGACTCTGTGATGAGAGCGAGGCCCGGGTATCCCTGCTCGACCATGGCATCACCGTGGGCGATGCCGTCTTCGAGACGGTGGCCGTGCGGGGCGGGATCGCCCTTTCCCTGACTCGGCACCTGGCCCGAATGGTCCGCTCCTGCCACGGACTCGGCATCCCGGCGCCGGACGTGGCCGAACTGCGCCAGGCCGCCATGGACGTGGTGGCGGCCAACTCCTTCGATGAGGGCGTCCTCCGGGTCATCCACACCAGCGGGCCCGGCCCCCTGGGCTCTCAGCGGGGTGACCGCCAGCCCACCACCGCCATCCTGGCCGGTCCGGCCCGGCATTGGGACGACACCGCCGAGGTGGCCGTGGTGGCCTGGCCCCGCAACGAGCGGGCCGCCACCGCCGGGCTCAAGACCACCTCCTACGCCGACAACGTCATCGCTCTGGCCGAGGCCCGCCGCAGGGGCTGCTCGGAAGCCATCTTCGCCAACACCGCCGGCGCCCTCTGCGAGGGCAGCGGCACCAACATCTTCCTGGGCCTGGACGGCGTCCTCGTCACCCCGCCCCTGTCCTCGGGGTGCCTGGCCGGGGTGTCCCGGGGCCTGCTCATCGAGCGGTGCGGACTCGAGGTGGAGGAACGCGATCTGCCCGTCAGTGTGCTCTCCCATTGCGAAGAGGCGTTCCTGACCTCGGCCACCCGGGACGTCCAGCCCATCCGGGCGGTGGACGGGCGGGTTCTACCCGCCTGCCCCGGTCCACTCACCCGAGGGGCTGCCGAGGCCTACCGCCTCCTGCAGGAGCGGGAGCCCGACCCGGGGCTCTAGTCGGCGGCGCACTCCTGGGCCTCGATGTCCTGGAGTTGCTGGAGACGGGCCACGTGGCGGCCGCCTTCGAACGATGCGCCGAGAAAGGTGTCGAGCACGGCCAGGGCCAGTTCCTCGGCCACGATGCGGGCGCCCAGCGCACAGACGTTGGCGTCGTTGTGCTGGCGAGCCAGCCGGGCGGTGAACTCGTCCGGGCACAGGGCGGCCCGGGCTCCATGGACCTTGTTGGCGGCTATCTGCTCGCCCTGGCCCGATCCGCCGATGACCACGCCTAGCTCGGCCTGGCCGCCGACCACCGCCCGGGCCACGGCCGCGCAGATGGGCGGATAGTCCACCGGTTCAGGGGAGTGGGTGCCGAGGTCGGAGACCTCGTGGCCACCCGCCTCGAGGTGGGCCACCACCGCCCCCTTCAGCCGGAAGCCGGCGTGATCGGAACCCACCGCGATTCTCATACCGGGAAGGTAGCTTCGACCGCCATGACCGAGTGCCTGTTCTGTCGGATCGTGGCCGGGGAGGTCCCCTCCACCGAGGTCGCCTCCTCGGAACACAGCTACGCCTTCCGGGACCTCAACCCCGGAGCCCCCACCCACGTCCTGGTGGTGCCCAGGCAGCACGTGACCGACGCCTCCGAGCTGGAGGCGGACCACGCCGTGGCCCTGGCCGACCTGTTCCTGACCGCCAACGCCGTGGCCGGCGCCGAGGGCCTGGCCGAGCGGGGCTACCGGCTCGTCTTCAACGTGGGTGCGGATTCGGGCAACAGCGTCCCGCACCTCCACCTGCATGTCCTGGGCGGCAGACAGCTCGGTTGGCCACCGGGCTAGTACCCTGGATCCGAATCCGTGTCGTCCACCCAGGTCAAGATCCTCGTACCCGGCAACCACCTCATGGTGGGCCTCCTCGGCCAGCGTGACGAGTTGCTGCGCCTGGTGGAGTCGGCCTTCCCGGACACGCTCATCCTGGTGCGGGGCAACGAGGTCTCCATCGAGGGGGAGGAGGCCGAGAGGGTCGGCCAGCTCTTCGAGGAGATGGTGCGCGTCCTCCAGGCCGGCCAGCTGCTCGACCCGGCCAACCTGGGCCGCAGCATCGAGATGGTGAAAGCCGACGTCCGCCCCAGTGAGGTCCTGACCGCCCAGGTGCTGCGCTCGGCCCGGGGCCGCACGGTGAGGCCCAAGACCGAGGGCCAGAAGCGTTACACCGATGCCATCGCCTCCAACGTGATCACCTTCGGCATCGGCCCGGCCGGTACCGGAAAGTCCTTCCTGGCTGTCGCCCTGGCGGTCCAGGCCCTCCAGGCCAAGCTGGTCAACCGGATCATCCTCACCCGTCCGGCGGTCGAGGCGGGGGAGAGACTGGGATTCCTCCCTGGGGATCTCATGGCCAAGGTCGACCCTTACCTGCGCCCGCTCTACGACGCCCTCTACGACATGCTGGAGCCCGACGGGATGCAACGCCTCATGGAGCGAGGGGCGATCGAAGTCGCCCCGCTGGCCTTCATGCGGGGCCGCACCCTCAACTCCAGTTTCATCATCCTGGACGAGGCCCAGAACACGACCCCGGAGCAGATGAAGATGTTCCTTACCCGGATCGGGGACGGCTCCAAGGTCGTCGTCACCGGGGATGTCACCCAGATCGATCTGGCCGGCGGACGGTCGGGCCTGGTCGGCCTGGAGAAGGTGCTGGGTGGGATCGAAGGAGTCGCCTTCATCGCCCTGGGCCACCGCGACGTGGTGAGGCACAAGATTGTGGCCGACATCGTTTCCGCCTACGAGCGCTCCGACTCCCGCGCTACCGCCTCCCGCTGAGCGATCCGCTGAGCCCACCGGGATACGGTCAATCGTGAAGGTGGGATCTTGAGCATCGAGGTCTTCGTGGCCGATGAGCAGGGCGAACGGCCCGTCGACACCGTTCGCTGGATGCAACTGGCCGAGGCCGTCTTACGCTCGGAGGGCGTCAAAGGCGACGCCGAGCTGTCGGTGCTATTCGTCGGCGAGCAAGCCATCTCCGATTTGAACAAGCGCTTCCTCGGTAAGGAGGGCCCCACCGACGTGTTGGCCTTCCCAATGGATGAGGAGCCGGCCGAGGGCGGCCGCTCCCCGGACTCGGGGGGCACCGGGCCGGGTTGGGTGCCGGACGAGCCGGATGACATGCCGACCCTCATCGGGGACATTGTCATCTGCCCGGAAGTGGCCCACCGCAACGCCCCCGAGCACGCCGGCACCTATGAGGACGAGTTGGCCCTCCTGGTCGTCCACGGCATCCTCCACCTGGTGGGGATGGACCACATGGAAGACGATGAGGCCGAGGCCATGGAGAAGCGGGAGCAGGAGTTGCTGGACGCCCACTGGCGCCCCGCCCGCCCGCCCTCGTGAGTTCAGGTGGCGGCGTGTTGGCCGTCTCCCACTCGCTGCGGGGCTCGGATGTAGTCCTCATCGTCGTCATCGTCGTGCTCCTGTCGGCCTCGGCCGTTCTGGCTCTGTCCGAGACGAGCCTGACCCGCATGAACCGGGTCCGAGCCCGGCCCCTGGCCGATGAAGGTCGGCGGGGCGCTCACGCCCTCCTCCGGTTGGTGGAGCACCCCGAACGGTTTCTCAACCCGATCCTGTTGCTGACCCTGTTGTGTCAGTTGGTGGCGGCCACCCTGATCGCCATCGTGGCCGACCACGTGTTCGGCGCCCTCGGCGTGGTGGTGGCCACTGCCTTCGAGGTGGTGGTGGTCTTCGTCCTGGGAGAGGCCGCCCCCAAGACCTGGGCCATGCAGCACCCCGATCGGGCCGCGCTGCTGGCCGCTCCCTTCGTGGCGGCGGTGATGCGCTTTCCACCCCTACGGGGCCTCTCCACCGCCCTGATCGGGCTCTCGAATCTCGTCCTGCCCGGCCGCGGACTGCGCCAGGGCCCGTTCATCTCCGAGCGCGAGTTCCTGGCCATGGCCGACGTGGCCGCCGAGGATGAGGTCATCGAGTCCGAGGAGCTCACCCTCATCCGCTCCATCATCACCTTCGGGGACACCATCGTGCGGGCCGTCATGGTCCCTCGTCCGGACATGGTGGCGGTGGCGGCTGGTGACCGGGTGGGTGCGGTGATCGAGCGGGCCATTGCCGCCGGTTACAGCCGCATCCCGATTTACGAGTCGAGCATCGATGATGTGGCCGGGATCGTCTTCACCAAGGACCTCATGCGCGCCGCCCGAGACGGACACGGTGAGGAGCCGGTGCGGTCGCTCCTGCGCCAGGCTCATTTCGTTCCCGAGACCAAACGGGTGGCCGAGTTGATGCGGGAGATGCAAAAGGACAAGTTCCACATCGCCATCGCCATCGATGAATATGGCGGCACCGCCGGCCTGGTGACCCTCGAGGACCTCATCGAAGAGCTCGTAGGCGAGATCGTCGATGAGTTCGATGTCGAAGAGCCGCTGGTGGAGCCGCTACCGGACGGAGGAATGCGGGTCAACGCTCGTATGTCCATCGGGGAGCTCAACGAGGTGCTGCACGCCGAGCTGCCGATGGGGGACTGGGACACGGTGGGGGGCCTGGTCCTCAACCTGCTCGGCCACATCCCGTCCGAGGGCGAGGCGGTCGAGGT
>DATLUK010000023.1:0-4706 GCA_035533195.1 Acidimicrobiales bacterium
GGGGTCAATCTCCCCGTCCGGGCGGACGGGCAGGCCCCGGCGCTGGGCCTCCTCCATTTGGACCCGGGCCGCCATCTGTTGGGCGAACAGGGTGGCCTGGATGCCGTGGAACAGGCCCTCCAGCCAGCCCACCAGCTGAGCCTGGGCCACCCTCAGCTCGGCCTGGCTCGGGATCTCGAGCGTGAAGGGCGTCGCCACCCGCTCGAGCTCTCCCACCAGGTCGGGCGACAGGCCCTCACTCAACTCTCGGATGGAGGTGTCGTAGATCTCCCGGAGGCGGGCCCGGCTGGCCTCGTCCAGGGGCGCCATCCGCACCTCCTCGAGGAGCTGCTTGATCATCGATCCCATGCGCATGACCTTGGCCGGTTGTTCCACCGTCTCGGTGGGGGTCCGGGCGGGCACCGCGGGCACGGACGAGCCCGCCGCGGCGGCGGCGTCCTCCGAGCGGTCATCGCTGGCCTGACTGGCCACCTCGATGACGGCGGGCGGGTTGTCCCCCGAACTGGCGCTGGGCCGGTCGGGGCCGGAATCGGCCATGGCTCCTTCTTCCATACGCCGATCCTCCCACACCCTCAGGGACACACCGGGCGGCCGGGCGGGCACGTACCATGGTGGGGGTGAGGGTCTCCACCAGGGGGGATTACGCCAGTCGGGCGCTGCTTTCCCTGGCCCTGCATGACGACGTCGATGGGCCCACCTCGGTACGGGACATCGCCGACCGCACCGGCCTACCCCAGCCCTATCTGGAGCAGATCCTCCTGGCCCTCAAGGGAGCCGGTCTGGTCCGGTCCAAGCGGGGCGTCGGTGGCGGCTACGTCTTGGCCCGGGACCCGGCGGATATCACGCTCAGCCAGATCATCAGCGCGGTGGACGGGCCCATCGTGGCCGGGGACTTCGGGCGTCCCCATGAGGACGGCGCCTGCGACCACGAGGGCCAGTGCATCCTCCTGTCGGTCTGGGCCAGCGTGGGCGAGCACATGCGTAGCCACCTCGACTCCTTCACCCTCCAGGACATGGTGGCCCGGGCCCGGGGCACCGTCGCCGTTCCCACCGCCTAGCTCGCTCCTGGCCTTCAGCTCGTCCGGGCCGGCGGCGGATCCGGGCTCCCAGGGTCGGTTTCGGCCGCTTCCAGGGCGGCCAAGGCACCCGTGAGGTCAGCGGGCAGTGGGGAGTGCACCACCAGCGGGCCGGTGCCAGCCGGGTGCTCCAGGCGCAGTTCAGCGGCGTGGAGGAAGGGGCGGGCCGGGACCGCCCCCCGCGGGGCGGCTGATCCGGGCCGAGGCGGGCGGCGATACTGCCTGTCGCCCACCACCGGGTGGCCGATAGAGGTGAGGTGGACCCGGATCTGATGGGTGCGCCCCGTCTCCAGATGACAGTGGAGCAGGCTCATCCCGGCCACCGGGAACCGACGGATCACGGTGTAGGACGTGCGGGCCTCCCGCCCGGCGGCGGACACTGCCATCCGGGTCGGCTGGCGGGCGGAGCGACCCACGGGCGCATCCACGACGCCCCGGTCCGACGCCACCACTCCCTCCACCAGAGCGACGTACCGGCGCGAGACCTCCCGGGCCGCCAACATGGCTGTCAGTTCCTCATAGGCGGCCGGCGTACGGGCCACCAGAAGGAGCCCGGACGTGCCCTTGTCCAGGCGATGGACTATCCCGGGCCGGTCCGGCTGGCCCACACCGGCCAGGTCCGGGTAACGGGCGAGGAGCCCGTTGACCAGCGTCCGGCCCTGCGACCCCGCTCCGGGGTGGACCACCACTCCCGCGGCCTTATCGATGACCAGCAACCATTCGTCCTCGTGCACGACCGAGAGGGCCACGTCAGGGTCGGCCTCAGGCCCGCCCGGAACTGGCCCGGGTAGGTCGGCCACCACCACCTGGCCGGCCAACAGCCTCCGGCCGGGCCGCCGCTCCACCACTCCGTCGACGGTGACCGCTCGGCCCACGACCAGGTCATGGACCTGGGAACGGGCCAGCCCGGTGGCCATCGCGAGGACCCGATCGAGCCGCTGGCCGTCGAGGGCGGAGGGCACCTCCTCCCGAACGCTGGAGCCTGTTCCAGGTCCCTCAGACTTGGGCAGGGTGACTCCCCTGGGCCCGGTATCCGTTCAGCGCCAGCAGTCCGACACCGACCACGATGCAGGAGTCCGCCACGTTGAAGGTGGGCCAGTGGCTCAGATGGATCCAGTCGATGACCGCTCCGCCGTGACCGCGGAACAGCCGGTCAGCCAGATTGGACACCGCCCCTCCAGCCACCAGCCCAGCGGCCGTGGCTGTCGTCCGGCTGCGTAGGGAGGTGGTCATAGCCACCACCGCCACCACGATCATGACCCCGGCCACCACCAGGGCCGGAGACAGGCCCCGGCCCAATCCGAAAGCCACACCGGGGTTGTACGACAACTCCAGGTCCAGGGGACCCAGCACATGGACATTGCCAGACTCAAGGGCGCCCTGGGCCAGCGACTTGGACAGCTGGTCGGCGGCAGCCACCGCGGCCAGCACCCCCACAGCGCCGAGAACTCTGGCCCGAGGCAGTTTCTTCAGCGCCGCGACAGACCGCCGCTCTTGCAGTCCACCCCCAGGCGGGCCTGCGGGAGGGCTTTGAGGCGGGCCCGTGGGATGGGCTCCCCGCAACGCTCGCAGTAGCCATAGGAGCCCTGGTCGATGCGGACCAGAGCGGCGTCGATCTCTTCGACCTCGGCCCGGGCCTGGGCCGAGAGGGCCAGATCCCGCTCCCGGTCCACGTTGACGGTCCCGCCCTCCCCGCCTTCATCATCGAACTGGATGTCACCGGGCTCCATGTCCCGGGCCAGCGCCTCGGCCTCGGCCCGCAGCGAGTCGGCCTGCGCCGTGTAGACGACCCGCTCCGAGAGCAGCAGGGCCCTCTGCTCCTCGAAGAACTTGAGGTCGGCGGCCGTGGGCTTGGGTCGGGGCTTGGGCACGAGCGGCGCTACCACCCGGGCGGGGGGCCGTACCAGGCTCTTGACCACGGCCGTGGGGGCGGGAGCTTCCCCCGGGTGGGTCGCCCTGGCTGCGACGGCCTTATCGACGCCAGGGACCTTGGCCGGGGTCGCCTTGGCCGCTGCAGATTTGGCCGGTGTCGCCTTGGCCGGGGTCGCCTTGGCCGGGGTCGCCTTGGCCGCGGCAGATTTGGCCGCAGTGGCCTGGGCGGCGGCAGATTTGGCCGCAGTGGCCTGGGCGGCGGCAGATTTGGCTGGAGCGGCCTTGGCCGGAGCCGACTTGGCCGGGACCGCCTTGACCGGGACCGCCTTGGCGGCCGCCGACCCTGACTTGGACGGGGTCTTGCCCGGAGCCGACTTGGCTGCGCCCGGCTTGGCGTGCACCTTGGCCGGAGCCACCTTGGTCGCGGACTTGGCCACCGGCGCGGACTTGGAGGGGGTCTTGGCCGGGGTCGCCTTGGCCGCCGGCGCCTTCTTGCCTGCGGTGGCCCTGGCCGGGGCGGCGTGGTCGGGGGTGGCCTGAGCCTTGGTCGTTTTGGTCGGGGTCGCCTTGGCCGCCTTTTCGGATTTGGGGGCCGCCGCCCTGGCCGGGGCCGCTTTCGGCTCGGCCTTGGCTTTGGTCGTTCTGGATGTGGATGCGACTGGCTTGGCCGTCGTGGGCCGGATGGGACGGGCCATTAGAGGTGCTCCCCCTGCTCAAAGGCCGGGAAAGATACCACGCCGCGGTCGGGTTCCGGCCGGACGCCCCTTCAGACCCGGCGCTGTACCGGGGCCGGACCGCGCCGGGCGCGGGGCCCCGCCCCACCCGACCGGGCCATCGCCTCATCGAGCAGCCGACGGGCGTCGGCGGGGGTGACACCGTCCACCTTGACCCGCTTGGTCCGGCTGGTCTCACCCGATGAGATGGAAACGGCCGCCTCCTTGACCCCGAAGAGCTCGGCGACCAATTCGATCAGGGCGGCGTTGGCCCGCCCGCCGACAGGCGGCGCACCCACCTTGACCTTGAGGGCGTCACCGTGGACTCCAACCACCGATGTCCGGCCGGCCCCGGGGTGGGCCACGATCCGCAGCACGATGGCCGGGGCGTCCTCGCTACCCGAGACGTCGAACAGATCGGTGGACATGATGACCACTGTACGGGCCAAATTCACCCGGCCGGTCCGGATTTGTCCCGTAGAGTTTGCGCCAACGGCAGTGACGGGGCCATCACCCCTGAGCCTTCCGAAGAACGGGCGGGCAGGCCGCTTCGCCTTATTAGACCGGAACGGGTGGGCCCGTCAGCGCCCTCAACGGAGTGGGCCGCCCGGGGAGCCGGGTTGGCCAAGCAGGGTGGTACCGCGGGATCTCGGTCCCGTCCCTGCGCCATGGCAGTCCATTTGGCGCAGGAGGCACCCCCCGCATGACCGACAGCGAATCCCACCGATCCGGACCCGAGGGACGCGGCCGGTTCCCTGCCGTCCCCCCCGTACCCAACTTCCCGGACATCGAGACCGAGGTCCTGGATCGGTGGCAGAGGCACGGCGTCTTCGAGCGTTCGGTATCCGAGCGTGAGGACTGCCCTGAATTCGTCTTCTTCGAAGGACCCCCGACCGCCAATGGCCGTCCCGGGATGCATCACGTCTGGGCCCGGGCCTACAAGGACATGGTCTGCCGATTCAAGACCATGCAGGGCCACCGGGTCGCCCGCCGGGCCGGCTGGGACACCCACGGCCTTCCGGTCGAGGTGGAGGTGGAAAAACGA
>DATLUK010000024.1:0-2743 GCA_035533195.1 Acidimicrobiales bacterium
GGCGCCGAGCCGGCCGGAGCCCAGAAGGCCGGGTCAGTCACCGCACCCAGCCGGACCTGAGCCGGCGCCGCTCCGGCGCGATGTACCCGGTCCCGCCGTCGAGGCCGGGCATAGTGGCGCGCCCGTGGGTCGGGGCCGGCGTGGGTCGGGGGCCGGCGGGAAGAATTCAGTCCGGAAGCGGCGCTGACGAAAGCGAGCGAAGAGGCGGCTGCTGCTCCGTCGCGGACTGATCGGCACAGCCGGCGCTGGACGCCGTCGGCGTTGAGGGTGCCGAGCAGCACTCCGTTGACGTCCGTGACCCCGGCGCCTTATCCCCCGCTGGCGGTCCCTCCGGAGGCGGCGCTCTCCATGACGCTCCCGTGGTCGGGGCGCAGCCAGGCCGGCGGGGCGACGCCCATGGCCACCCAGAGCAGTCCGTCCCCGGCGGCGAAGGCAAGCCCCACCACGCTCACCCCGGCCCACCCGGCCGCGTCGTAGACGAAGGCAGACAACGCCGAGCCGGCGGCCCCGCCTATGAAGTAGACGACCATGTAGGCGGCAGTGAGCCGGGAACGGGCATCCGGGCGGAGCTTGTAGATCTCGCCCTGGTTGGTGATGTGCAGTCCCTGGGCGCCGACGTCGAGCACCACCACTCCGAGGATCAGAAGCCAGACGGAACGGTGTCCGGCCCACAGAGCAACCCATGACAGAACCATGAGGGCCGAGGCCACCCCCGAGCTGACCCGGGCCATCCCCCGGTCCGAGAACCTGCCGGCCAGGGTGGCAGCTCCGGCGCCGGCCGCCCCGGCCAGACCGAACAGGCCGATCACACCCGAGCTGTAGTGGAAGTCCCGGGAGAGCAGGAAGGCCAAGGAGGTCCACAACACACTGAAGGTCCCGAAGGAGAACATCCCGTATAAGGCCCGCAGGCGCAGCACCGGCTCGTCCCTCAGCAGACCGAGCACGGAAGCCAAGAGGGCCGGGTAGCCGAGGCGGCCGTCTTCCTTCCAGGTGGGTAGGCGCCAGCGCAGGACCCCGGCCTGGACCACCATCCCCGCCCCGGCCACGTAATAGACGATCCGCCACGAGCCCGTCTCGGCCAGGAAGCCGGCCACCGTACGGGCCAGCAGGATCCCGATGAGCAGGCCGCTCATGACCAGGCCCACCACCCGGCCCCGCTCCTCCTCCGGGGCCAGCGAGGCGGCAAAGGGGACCAGCACCTGGGCCAGCACCGTCAGACCCCCAACCAGGAGGGCGGCGGGCAGCAGTACCGCCCCGGAGGGGGACAGGCCCATCCCGATCAGGGCCACACCCGAAGCCACCGAAAGGACCACCACCAGGCGCCGGCGCTCGACCAGGTCCCCCAGAGGCAGGAGCAGGACCAGCCCGAGGGCATAGCCGATCTGAGCCACGGTGACGATGAGTCCCGTGATCCCCGGGTTGAGCTTCAGGCTGTGGCCGATGACGGGTAGCAGGGGCTGGGCGTAGTAGTTGTTGGCCACCGCCAGGCCGGTGGCCACGGCCATGACCAGCACCAGCCCTCCGCTGATGCCGCCCTTGCCTACGCCGGCGCTGATGCCTCCTTTGCTGACGCCGGCGCTGATGCCACCCGGGCCGGGCGCCTCTCCTCCTGCTCCTCTTCCGCCGCCATTGCTCCCGGCGGTGGGCCCGCCGCCGGCCTCAGTCCCTCTGGGGCTCACCGTGGTCCTGGTTGGCCACCCCGAGGCGCCAGTAGGGCTTGGGGCTGATAGCACCGGCCTCCATCCCCTTGCCCAGCAGCACCGAGCGCATGGCCGACACCACCCGCAACTCTCCCGCCAGGTAGGCGTGACCGGGCCCTGGGGGGAGGTCGAGGCCTTCCAGGGCAGCGACCAGGAGACCGGCCTCGCCCTGGGGGCCGCCGGAGCGGTGCACCCAGTGCGGGCCGTCCAGGTCCGCGGCTGTCTCGAGGACCTGGTGGTCGGCGTCCCCGTCCACTTCCATGATCACGATCGCCCGCCGATCAGCCGGCAGAGACCCCGCCATCATGAAGCTGGCCGGCACGAACGTGTCGTCCCCGATGAAGAGATGCCACTCCGCCTCGGGATCCACCATCACCTTGCCCCGGGGGCCGATGACGCCGATCGAGTCCCCCGGTTGGACCGAGGTCGCCCAGGTCACGGCCGGCCCGTCCCCGTGGAGGACGAAATCGAGATCGATCCAGGGTCCGGACGCGTCGTAGGCCCGGACGCTATACCGACGCCGGGAGGTCGGAGCCACGGCCAGCATCACGTCCTGGCCGGGCTGGGGAGCCATGTTCTCCAGGCCCGCACCGGTCAAGCGCACCCGACGGACGCTGGGCACCGGCTCGGTGACGGATTCCACCTCCAGGTCGAGGGCCAGGGCCCCGAGGCGGGAGGCCAGGGCCGAGGCGTCGCTCATCGTGTCTCCCCGCCGGCCGGGCCAGAGAGCGAGGCACCGCCGGCCGGGCCAGAGAGCGAGGCACCGCCGGCCGGGCCAGAGGCCGAGGCACCGCCGGCCGGGCCAGAGAGCGGGGCACCGCTGGCCGGGCCAGAGAGCGGGGCACCGCTGGCCGGGCGGGAGGCGGCCGGGGCCTTCAGGCCGAGGACCCGGGCCACTTCGGCCAGGGCGGAGATGTGGGCGTCGATGCCCTCGAAGCCTCCACCCATGGTGTTGACGCAGAGGTGGGTCGCTCCGGCCTCCTCCCACCGCTGAGCCCGGCGGGCGGCGGCGTCGAGCTCCCCGGCTTTGACACCGATCCGGC
>DATLUK010000025.1:0-3233 GCA_035533195.1 Acidimicrobiales bacterium
GCTGCGCTCTACAACGAATGGATCGGCAACGACCGACAGGTACGCGCCCTGATCGCTGAGATGCGTGAGGTGGCGGCGCAGGCCCAACAGCTCATGCTCGAGGAAACCCAGAGCAAGGCTGGCTGAGGTTTAATCGCAAGCTCAGCTTGCGCGACCTGGACTGGCTGGAGGTCCAGCTGGACCGCCTCGGCGCCGCCGGCATCCGGCTGGCCCTGATCCCACCCGCCCTCGTGGACGGCAAGCCCTTCTCGGCGCCGGAGTTGGACCGGGCCTGGGCGTCATTCGTGGATCACGGCATCACTCCGGTCTTCCACGTGGCCAACCAGCCCCGTCCCTTTGACGAGGCCTGGTACGGGCCGGACGTCGAGGGCGGAGTGTCGGTCATGACGACCATCTTCCTGCCCACCGCCGTCTCCCTGGTCCTGACCGACATGATCATCAACGGCGTCCTGGACCGCCATCCCGACCTGCGCCTGGGCGTGATGGAACTCTCGGCCGTCTGGGTGCCGCTGCATCTGCAGATGATGGACGGAGGGGTCCGCTTCTCGGCCAGCTTCAACGGGGAGGGCCTCAAGCTGGCCCTCAAGCCGAGCGAGTACTTCTCCCGGCACGTGCGGGTGGCCGCCTTCGCCAACGAGCGCCCGGACTTCCTCACCAAGGCGGGCGGGGACATCTTCATGGCCTGCAGCGACTATCCCCACACCGAGGGCACGGCCACCCCCATCGCCGACTACGAGCGGGTCGGGCTGGCCCCCGACCAATCACCGGGGTTCTTCCGGGACAACATCGCCTTCCTGCTGCGCGCCGAAGGCGACCGACCGTAGTGAAGATAGCGGGGAAGGTGGCCCTGGTCACCGGGGCCTCGTCGGGGATCGGCGCTGCCATAGCGGTGGATTTGGCCCGGCGGGGGGCCCGGGTGGCGGCGGTGGCCCGCCGGGAGGACCGGCTGGCTGAGGTGGTCGCCCGATGCGCGGCGGCCGGGGGGAGCGCGGTCGCCCTGCCGGCCGACGTCGGAACCCGCCAGGCCTGCGAGGAGGTGGTGGCGGCGGCGGCGGAACGGGTGGGCCCGGTTGACATCCTGGTCAACAACGCCGGCATAAGCATCCACAAGCCGGCCGTCGAGACCAGTGTGGAGGAGATCGAGCGCATGATGGCGGTCAACTTCCACGGTCCGGTGTGGTTGACCATGGCGTTGTTGAGCGCCATGTTGGAGCGCCGGTCCGGTTCCATCGTCAACATCACGTCGGTGGCCGGCTACGTGCCCAACGCCGGAGAAGCCGCCTACGGGGCGTCCAAGGCGGCCCTGTCCCGCTGGACGCACGGTCTGGTGGTGGACCTGCACGGCACCGGCGTCAGCGCCGGGGTGGTCAGCCCCGGTCCCATCGACACCGAGATCTGGTCGCTGGAGGACAGCGACTACAAGGGAAAGTTGTACCCGCCCGAGGTGGTGGCCCGGGGCGTGGCCCGCATGATCGAGTCGGGGGCGGCGCACATGACCGTGCCCCGCCGCTACGGGATGCCGGCCGTCCTGTACCAGCTGGCCGGGCGACCCATGCGCTGGGGGATCCGTCAGTACGAGCAGCGCTCGTAGCGCTCAATCCGATCCGGCCGAGGCGAACTCGAAGAGCTGCACCTCGACCATCAACGGGAGCAGGTAGCCGACGTAGAAGCTGGTCAGGCGCAGGCCGGGGTGCTCCTCGGCCTTCTTGTCGATGATGTCCACCCTGGGGTCGCGGGCCTGGTACGCCTTGGCCTTGGCCAGGAAGGTATCCAGCTCGGCCTCGGTGGCCACCCCCATTCCGAAGTGGTCGAGGCGGGGGGCGGCCATAGGCTCGTCCTCGGCTATGAGGAAGACGAACTGGTCGTAGGTGTAGGCCATCAGCACCAGCTTCTGGCGATCGACGGTCTCGGTGGGAAGCTCCTGCCAGCCGAAGACCTCGGAATAGAAGTCGACGATGGCCTGGCGGCCTTCGGCATTCAGCAGGTCGGCAGGCACGCTCATGGCCACGTGGTTGAAGCGGGGACGACCGGGCTTAGGCATGGGGCGCCACCATCACTTTCGACACCAACTCGCCGGCGGCGAGCTGTTCCATTGCGGCTTGGATCCCGGAGAGGGCGACGTCCTCCGGCTCGATCAGCTGCCTGCCCTGGTAGACCGCGGCGGGCATGGTCGGCGGGACAGTGATGGCGGTCATTGAAGCGGTTCCGACCGTATCAGGCCGACCCGGAACGAGCCGGCCGGAGATGCCAGGCTGTGGTCATGGCCGCCACCCCCGCCCGCCACGTCGTCATCCTGGCCCCGATGCCGCATGAGATGGATGCCATCGTGGCCGCCTTCGGGCTCCGGCCGACCAATGACACCGAGGGCTCCTCCTACACCGGCCGGGTCGGGGGCTCCGAGGTGAGCGCCCTTCACATCGGGATGGGACCGGCGCTGACCCGGGCGGCGCTGGGCCGGGTCTTCGCGGAGGCGGAGGCGACCGGCACGCCGGTGGACCACGTGATGAACGCCGGCATCTGCGGGGGCCGCGGCCCAGACCTCCCGGTGGGGGCGGTCATCAACCCCGAGATCATTGTCCACCACCAAAGCGGGGCTAGCTATCGCCACTCTCCTCCGGGGGATGCGCCCCGGGCCGGCAGGCTGATCACCACCGAAACGATCATCCTCGATCCTGACCTGAGCAGGAAGTTCCTGGCCGACGGCTGCGTGGCCGTGGACATGGAATCCGCCGCCGTGGCCGAGGTCTGTGAGGCGCGGGGCTGCCCCTGGTCGGTCTACCGCTGCATCGGGGACCGCTGGTTCGACGGCCTCCTCGATCGCCACCGCAATCATCGGCGTCTCCCCGGCTCCGGCAGAGGGAAGATCGGGTTGGTCCACAAGCACCACCTCGATTTCCGGGACGTCGGTGAAGCGCGGCACGCGGTAGCAGGCCGGGGTCGACACCCATCTCCTCAGCCACCAGGAGGGCATTGGAGGCTGCGTATATATATCGGGTATGACCGGTAGATAGTCTACCTATCTACCGGCTGTGACCGGTAAGATCGATCCCGTGCCCACGAGGAACGCCAGTGCTAGGCGCCAGCTCGACAAGCGTTTCGAGCGGCTGCGACCCCTTCTAGCCGAGCCACGCCCCCACCGGGGCTGGGTCCGAGCGATTCGCGACGGCCTGGGGATGTCCGGGCCGGAGCTGGCGGCCCGGATGGGGGTTGCCCAATCGACCGTGGCCGACCTT
>DATLUK010000026.1:0-13235 GCA_035533195.1 Acidimicrobiales bacterium
TGTCGGTTCACTCAACGGGACCTATCTGAACCGGGAGAGGATCGAAGACGCCCAGCTCGACAACGGCGACGAGGTCCAGATCGGAAAGTTCAAGCTGGTCTTCCTGGCCGGCCCTCCCGAGGACTGACCGGCCACGGCGCCAATGACCGAGAGGTCCTATCTGTCGATCGGTGACGTCCTCAGCCTGCTCAAGGACGAGTTCCCCGACGTCACCATTTCGAAGATCCGTTTCCTCGAGAGCCAGGGCCTGCTCGATCCTGAGCGCACACCCTCGGGGTACCGGAAGTTCTACCCCCCGGATGTGGACCGGCTGCGGTGGATCCTCCTGCAGCAGAAGGAGCATTTCCTTCCGCTCAAGGTGATCAAGGACCGCCTGGTACCCCCGCCGGCCGAAGGCGCCGGGGACAGCGAGGACACCGAGAGCGCGCCGGAGCCGGCCCTGGTGGCGGCCGATGCAGCCGCAGCCCCCTCCGCCAAAGGCGCGGCCGCCACCCGAACACCGCCCGCCTCGGTCCCCGCGCCCGCCTCCGGGCCGACGGCCAACCCGACCGCCCCCGCCCGCTCCTTGCGCTCTCCGTCTCTTCCCCCCGCCGCCGCCCGGCTCCCCGCCCCTTCCCCGGGTGAGGACCCAGCCGATGAGGCGGTCAGCCTGACCCTGGAAGAGCTGCTGAGCCGAACCGGCCTGGCCGCCGCCGATGCGCGTGAGCTCGAGCGCTTCGGCCTCATCTCCGGTCGATCGGTGGCCGGCACCGTCTACTACGACGCCGACGCCACGGCCGTGGCCCACCTGGCCGCCGAGCTGTCCCATTATGGGGTGGAGGCCCGTCACCTGCGCATGTACAAAACTGCGGCCGAGCGGGAGGCCGGCTTCTTCGAACAGATCGTGACCCCGCTGCTCAAACAGCGCAATCCCCGCTCCCGTCAGGAGGCGGTCGACACCGTTCACACCCTCTCCGCCCTGGGCGAACGGCTGCGCCGTTCCATGCTGCGGATGGCCCTGCGCGACCTGACCAGCGGCTGACGGATGACTCAACCGGGGCGGGCGACCTCGGAGCTGGGACCGGTCCCCTCCGGGCCCGGGCGGAGGCCTTCGGGCCGGGTTGGGGACCCACGACCGACAGGTCGGGAGCGGTAGGCTCAAACCCATGGTCGAGGTTCAGCTGAGCGCCGTCCAGGTCGACCTGCAGACCAAGAATCCGGTGGTCCTACTCCAGGAGCGGGAGGGGGCCAGGACCCTCCCGATCTTCATCGGACCAGCCGAGGCCAGGGCCATCGCCCTGGTCTTGGAGGGCCATGTGCCCGAGCGGCCTCTCACCCACGATCTGATCCGGGATCTGCTGGGCAGCCTGTCGGCCCGGTTGGAGCGGCTGGTCATCACCGAGCTGCGGGACAAGACCTACCTGGCCGAGATGCACCTCGACGTCAAGGGCGAGGCGGTGGTCGTTTCCTGCCGGCCCTCGGACGGCATAGCGGTGGCCTTGCGCACCCAGACGCGGATGTACGTCGATGATGACCTCATCGAGGCCGAGGGGATCGTCCTGCAGGCCGACTCCGAGGACGAGGATGATCTGGAAGCCGAGGAACCCGAGGAGCTGGTCGAGCACTTTCGGGAGTTCATCCAGGCCGTGAGGCCCGAGGACTTCGCCTGAGGACTTCGCTTGAGGGCAGGGGACGGGGACCCGGGCCGCCGCCCTTGGCGGCCGGGAGCCGGTAGGGGCTAACCTGTCTCACACCGGCGTAACTACGCTGATGTGAGGAGGGCCCGATGACCGAGGACGGCCTGATGAGCGAGGGCGGCGCGGCCCGCCCACCCAACCGAACGCCACCGGCGCCCGCCGCCGGTCCTGCGGACGGCTTCCGTGGCCCCCAGGTCTGCTCCATCGTAGGCATCTCCTACCGCCAGCTCGACTACTGGGCCCGCACGGACCTGCTGTGCCCGTCCATCAGCGAGGCCAAGGGCAGTGGCAGCCAACGGCGCTACTCCTACCAGGACCTGGTCGAGCTCAAGGTCATCAAGCGCCTGCTAGACGCCGGCTTGTCCCTCCAGTCCGCCCGCCGGGCCCTGGACTGCCTCCGGGACGGAATGGGGGAGGACGTCGCCAGCGCCAACCTGGTCCTGGGGGAGGGCAGCTCGGTTCTGGTCCGCTCGGGCGAGGAAATCATCGACCTGCTCAAGGGTGGCCAGGGGGTCCTCAACGTCCTGGCTCTCGACGGGGTGGTATCCGAGCTGGAGGCGGCCATCACCAGCCTGCCGGCAGCCCGAGCCGACGCTCGGCGGACCGCCGCCGAGCCGGCGCTGCGGACGGGCACCGGCCATTAGTTCACCCTCGGCCGGGCGGCCCGAGGGCGGGGAGGGCCGATCCGACCGGTGGGCCTGATGCCCGCCAGGGGCCATTAGCCTCACCGCAGTGGACGCAGCCCGCAGGTCGCCCCTGGATGCGGCGCACCGGCGGGCCGGAGCCAAACTGGTGGACTTCGGCGGCTGGGAGATGCCACTTTCCTATCCCGGGGGGACCCTCTCCGAGCATCTGGCCTGTCGCAACGCCGCAGCCGTCTTCGACGTCAGCCATCTGGGCACGGTGCGGATCGAGGGTCCGGACGCTTTCGCCTCGCTCCAGTCGGCCCTGACCAACGACCTGGGCCGGATCGGTCCGGGACAGGCCCAGTACACCCACCTCCTGGACGAGACCGACGCCTCGGTGCTCGATGACATCATCGTGTGGTGGGTCGATGATGAACACTTCGACGTGATGCCCAACGCTTCCAACACCGATCGGGTGGTGGGCGCCATCGGTGGGCGGGACGTGACCTCAGAGCGGGCGGTGCTGGCAATCCAGGGCCCGGAGGCCCGCCGCCTGGTAGAGACGGTGGCCCCGGAGGCCGCCCGCATCGCCCGTTTCCGGGTCGGGCGTTTCCAGTGGCAGGGCTGCCAGATCACCGCGGCCGGCACTGGTTACACGGGCGAGGACGGCCTTGAATGCGCCGTGCCGGCCGAGTCGGCCGAGGCTTTCTGGGAGGCGGTGGTGGCCGCCGGGGCCGTGCCCGCCGGCCTGGGGGCCCGGGACACCCTGCGCCTGGAGGCGGGCCTGCCCCTGCACGGCCATGAGCTCGGGCCCGGCATCACCCCCCTGCAGGCCGGGTTGGGTTGGGTGGTCGGTTGGGACAAGGGTGACTTCCGGGGCCGCGCCACCCTCGAGGCCGAGCGGAAACGCGGCCCCCACCGGCGTCTGCGGGGACTGGTGGTCGAAGGCCGCCAGCCCCCCCGGGCCGGCTACGACGTCCGGGTGGAGGCCGGCACCGGCGCCGTCCGGGGCGAGGTCACCAGCGGAAACTTCTCGCCGGTGCTGGGGACGGGCATAGCCATGGCCTTTCTACCTCCCCAGGTCGGGCCAGGGGCCGAAGTCGAGATCGACATGCGGGGCCGTCCGGCGCCCGCCCGGGTTGTGAAGATGCCCTTCGTGGGCGGAAAGGGCTGACCGCCTTGGCCGGGTACGTCCCCCACACCGAAGAGGAGATCGAGTCCATGCTCGGCTTCCTCGGACTGGGCCACGTCGATGATCTGTATTCCGCCGTGCCGGCCGCCCTGCGTCTGGCCGACGGGCTCGATCTTGCCCCCGGTCTGGCCGAGGCCGACGTCTTGGACACCCTGACCGGCCTGGCCGGGGCGAACCGGGCGGCCGATCTGGTCTGCTTTGCCGGCGGGGGCGCTTACGACCACGACATCCCGGCCGCCACCCGGGCCTTGGCCAGCCGCTCCGAGTTCGTGACCGCCTACACGCCCTACCAGCCCGAGGTGGCCCAGGGCGTCCTCCAGGCGCTGTTCGAGTTCCAGACCATGCTCTGCCGCCTGACCGGGCTGGAGATCAGCAACGCCTCCCTCTACGACGGCGCCAGTGCCTGCGTGGAGGCGGTCAACCTGGCCGTCGCCCAGGCCGGCCGCCAGACGGTGTGGGTCTCCCAGGGGGTGCACCCGCACTGGCGTCAGGCCATCGCCACCTTTGCTGTCGGGACCGGCCACCGGATCATCGATGTGCCTCTATCCGAGGGGGTCACGGCGTGGCCCGCGCTCGACTTCGCCACCGGGGAGGCTCCGGCCGCCCTGTTGGTCCAGACTCCCAACTTCCTCGGCTGCCTGGAGGACCTCTCCGCCGCCCGCGCCATGGCCGATGAGCACGGCGCCCTTTTGTTGGTGGCTTCCGATCCCATCAGCGCCGGCCTCCTCCGCACGCCCGGGGAGCTGGGCGCCGACGTGGTGGTGGGGGAGGGCCAGACCCTCGGTATGTCCCTGGGCTTCGGCGGGCCTTATCTCGGATTGTTCACCTGCCGGGCCTCCCTGGTCCGCCGCCTTCCCGGTCGGCTGGTGGGCGAAACGGTCGATACCGAGGGCCGCCGGGCTTACGTGACCACGCTGCGGGCCCGGGAGCAGGACATCCGGCGGGAGAAGGCCTCCTCCAATGTCTGCACCAACCAGACCCTGATGGCGGTGACGGCGGCCATCCAGCTTTCCTGGCTGGGCACCCAGGGCCTGCGGGAGCTGGCCCATCGCTGTGCCCGGGGGACGCGCTACTGCCGCGAGGTGCTGGTCGGCATCGACGGAGTGGAGCCGGCGGCGCCGGCACCCGTGCTCCGGGAATTTGCCGTGCGGAGCCCGGTGGCGGCGCCGGTCCTGATCGAGCGGCTGGCCGATGAAGGTTTCCTGGCCGGCCTGGCCGTGGGCGAGGGCTTCGAGGGCTCGGAATACGAAGGGTGCCTGGTGGTGGCGGTCACGGAGCGCCGGACTCGGACCCAGATCGACGCCTTTGCCGCCGCTTTCGAAAAGGCGGTCCGATGAACGGCCGGCCGAGGCGGATGGATAACCCCGATGCCGCGCCCGCCGCCGCGCCCGGTACCACCCCCGGAGCCGGGCGGTCGGTGAGTGCCCCCCTGATCGGGCGGGACCACGAGCCCACCATCTTCGAGTTCTCCCACCCCGGCCGGCGGTCCTGGTCCTTCCGGGAGACCGGGTTGCCGGAGTGGAGCGCCGAGGAACTGGTGCCCGACGCCTTCCGACGGCAGGAGCCGGTGGCCCTGGCCGAGGTTTCCGAGCGGGACCTGGTGGCCCATTTCACCCGGCTGTCCCACCGGCAGTACTCGGTCGATCTGGGGGCCTACCCGCTCGGATCCTGCACCATGAAGTACAACCCCAAGGTCTGCGATGAGGTGGCCGGCCTGGCCGGCCTGACCCGGGTCCATCCCGGAGCGCCGGCGTCGCTCACCCAGGGATGGCTGGAACTGCTGGTCCGGCTGGAAGAGGCGCTCTGTGCGATCACCGGGATGGCCGCCGCCACCCTGCAACCCGCCGCCGGCGCCGCCGGGGAGCTGACCGGCCTGCTCCTCATGCGGGCCTGGCACGAGCAGGCCGGCCGCCAGCGCCGGCGGGTGATCATCCCCGATTCCGCTCACGGCACCAACCCGGCGTCGGTGACCCTCGGCGGCTACGAGGTGACGACGGTGCCCTCCGACGCCAGGGGCTGTGTCGATCTGGCCGCCCTGCGCGCCGTCCTCGATGAGGACGTGGCCGGCATCATGCTGACCAATCCCAACACCCTCGGCCTGTTTGAGGAGGACATCGTGGAGATGGCCGCCGCCGTGCATGAGGTCGGCGGCCTGCTCTATTACGACGGCGCCAACTTGAACGCCATCCTCGGGGTCACCCGTCCGGGGGACATGGGCTTCGACATCGTCCATATGAACCTGCACAAGACCTTCGCCACCCCCCACGGCGGGGGCGGGCCCGGCGCCGGCCCGGTGGCGGTGTCACCCCGTTTGGTTCCGTTCCTACCCGGGCCCCGGCCGGTCCGCCGGACCGCCGAGGACGGCGGAGATGCCTACGGCTGGTCCATGCCGCCCCGGTCCATCGGCCGGGTCCACGGCTGGCACGGAAACGCCCTGGTCCTGGCCCGGGCCTACGCTTACATCCTGGCCAACGGGGGAGACGGCCTTCGTCAGGTGGCCGATGCCGCCGTGCTCAACGCCAACTGGCTGCGCCAGCGGATCTCGGGCACCTACGACATTCCCTTCGACCGGCCCTCCATGCACGAGTTCGTGGCCTCTACCGCCTCTCTCAAGAAGCGGACGGGGCTGCGGGCCCTGGACGTGGCCAAGCGGCTGTTGGAGGAGGGCTTCCATTCACCAACGGTCTATTTTCCATTGATCGTGGACGAGGCGCTCATGATCGAGCCGACCGAGACGGAGAGCCCCCAGACCCTGGAGGATCTGGCCGCCGCGCTGGAACACATAGCCGAGGCGGCGGGGGAGGAGGGCGGCCTGGACGACGCCCACGCCGCTCCCCGCACTACGCCGGTGAGCCGGGTGGACGAGGCTCGAGCGGCCCGCCAGCTGATCCCCACTTACGACGCCCGGCCCTGAGGCTGGGCCGCGGCTCGGAGGCGGCCGGCCAGCGCCGGAGTTCAGGAGGTGGGCACCGTCCGCTTGGCTTCCTTTTCGGCCTGGTGGGACTGGATGGCGCCGATGACAGCGGTGGTAGCGGCGCCGATGAAGGCGGGGCGGTTTTCTGCCGCCCAGTCGCGGGACTGGACGGTCTTGTCCGCCGAGCCCTGGAACCGCGGCATGACCTCCTTGGCGAACAACTCATACGAGGCTCGGGTGGCGGCCGGGTCGGCCCAGTCGTGCGCCATGAACAGGTAGGTACCGAATCCCCCCGACTGGTTCTGGAGGCGTTCGATCTGGGCCACGGCCATCTCCGGCGTGCCGATCACGGCCAGGCCCGAGCCGTTGATGGCTTCGACCAGCTGGTCGGGGTCATCGGATTCGGGGGCTAGGGGCAGGGCGGCCACATTGCGGAAGTAGTCGATCCAATCGGCCAGTCCGTAGGCGACCTCGGCCCGGGCCTGCTCCTCGGTGGGGGCGATGTGCATGGGGCCGACCAGTCGCCAGCTGGCCCGGTCCACCGTCTGGCCGAACTCGGCCGCCCGCTCCTCCAACGTCTTCCAGTGCGAGCCCAATACGTCGAAGCCGCCGCTGTTGGTCGCCCCCAGGGACAACAGGCTGCAGCCGAAGCGGCCGGCGGCGCGGGGACCGGCCGGTGACACCTGGGCGGCCACCGCCACCTCGAAGCGGGGGTAGGTGTAGGGACGCAGCTGGAGCCGGGCGTCGCGCAGACTGAACCAGGAGGTCTCCCGGTTGACCAGCTCGGACCCGTCCAACAGGGCCAGGATGGCCTCCAGCGACTCCTCCATCATCTCCCGCTGGCGCTGGGTGTCGATGCCCATCATGAACGCATCCGAGGGCAGGGCGCCCGGGCCCACCCCGAATAGCACCCGGCCCCGGGTCAGGTGGTCGAGCAGCACCATTCGGTCGGCCAGGATCAGCGGGTGGTGGTAGGGCAGGGAGCTGACCCCGGTGCCGAGCTTGATGTGTTTGGTCCGCTGCGAGGCCACGGCTATGAAGACCTCGGGGGAGGCGATGATCTCGTAGCCGGCCGAATGGTGCTCACCGAACCAGGCCTCGTCATAACCGAGCTCGTCCAAGCGGGTGATGAGCTCCAGGTCGCGCTCGAGAGCCAGGGTCGGGTTCTGACCTGCAGGGTGGAAAGGGGCGAGGAATATGCCGAAGCGCATGGGCCGGTCCATGACGCCGATGCTTGTGCATGGCTGGGACCGGGGTCAATCGCCGCGTAGCGGACGGACCCGCGTAGGCGACAAGATGCGGTGGTGCCTGTTCCGAGTCTCGTGCGGGACCTGTGTGGAGACCTGCTCGGCCAGCTGGATGCCGACGCGCCCGGCCTGGTCACCGGCCTGTACCTGATCGGCTCCCTGGCCCTAGGCGGCTACCGGGAGGGAACCAGTGACGTTGACTTCCTGGCCATTGCCTCCCGTCCCCCGGCCGGAGCCGATCTGGGCGCCCTGCGCCGAGTCCACGCTGGCCTGGCCGAGAAGCGGGGCCGGCCCAACCTGGACGGCGTCTACCTACTGGCCTCGGACCTGGGTCTGCCCCCGGCCCAGGTTGCGGGCCAGGTGCGGGCCAACCAGGGGGAGATCAGCACCGAGGACGACTACGAGCCCAACCCGGTCAGCCGGCTGGTCCTGGCCCGTCACGGGCTGGCCTTCAGGGGTCCGGACCGGGACGAACTGGGCGTGGAGCCGAGCCGGTTCGAACTGGCGGCCTGGACGGCGGCCAATCTGGCGACCTACTGGACGCCGTGGGTGGAGTCCTATGCCCGCTCGGTGCGACCCTCGGCCCTGTCCGGCCGGGCGGTGCAGTGGGGGGTGCTGGGCGTGCCTCGGCTCCACTACACCTTGGCCACCGGGGAGGTCACGACGAAAGAGGAGGCGGCCCGCTACGCCGCCCGTACCTTCGGCCCGGCCTGGCACGACATCCTGGACGAGGCCCTCCGGCTGAGGAAACGGGGCCGGGGAACCACCTACCGGACCCCGCCGGCCCGCCGGCGAGACGCGGTGGACTTCATGCGGACGGTGATAGCCGATGGGTTTCGTCTGGCGTCAGCCGGTTGAGGTCGTCCGGGGCGAGGAACCAGCGGCGGGGCAACTCATCGGCCGGCATCGGACGCCCGAAGAAATAGCCCTGAGCCATCTCGCACCCGAGATCGGCGAGCAGGTCGGCCTGGATGGCAGTCTCGACCCCCTCGGCCACGACGGCCATGTGCAGGGCCGAAGCCAGCCCGAGTATCCCCGACACCACTGACGCGTCGCCATCCAAGGCGCCCAGGCCGTCGATGAATGACTTGTCGATCTTGAGGCAGGCGATGGGGAACTGGTGGAGGTAGCTGAGTGAGGAGTAGCCGGTGCCGAAATCGTCGAGGGCGATCCGGATACCTAGCCGCTGCAGGGCACCCAGGACGGATCCGGCGGCGGCGGTATCGGCCATGAGCAGGGACTCGGTCAACTCCAGGGTCAGTCCGGCGGGATCGGCGCCGCTGGACCCGAGGGTCCGGGCCACCGCCTCGACGAAGCCGGGCGAGGTGAGCTGGCGTGCAGACACGTTGACGGCCACCCGGGCCGGACCGCCGCCGGCCTGCCATTCGGCGAGCTGGGCGCAAGCCACGTCGAGTACCCACTGGCCGATCTCCACCACCAGCCCGGTCTCCTCGGCCACCTTGATGAACTCGGCCGGCCCGAGGAGGCCGCGGCCCGGATGGTTCCACCGGATCAGGGCCTCCACGCCTTGGAGCCGTCCTTCGGGGAGGCTGACCAGGGGCTGATAGTGCAGGACGAATTGCCCTTCGGCCATCGCTACCCGTAGCTCGGCATCTACCTCCAGTCGGGCCAAGGCGGCGGCGTGCATATAGGCCTCGAAGATGGCCAGGCCGCCCTTGCCCGCGGCCTTGGCCCGGTACATGGCCACGTCGGCATTGCGGAGCAGCTCCTCGGCCGAGGTGGCGTGGAGAGGGTCAGCCGCGGCCAGACCGAAGCTCGCCCTCAGCACTACCTCTCGTCCTGGCAGTGCCAGCGGGGCAGACAAACCTTCGATGAGGCGTTCGGCCAGGGTCCGTCCCCTGCCGAGGGCGTCGCTTCCCTCCACCAGAACGGCGAACTCATCGCCTCCCAGTCGAGCCGCCGTGTCTCCAGCCCTCAGGTTGGCCCGCAGCCTGTCGGCGACCATCTCCAGCAGACGGTCTCCGACCGAGTGGCCGAGGCTGTCGTTGATCGTCTTGAAGCTGTCCAGGTCGAAGAGGATGATGGCTACTTCCTCGTTCGCCCGTTCGGAGCGAGCCAGGGCGTGCGCGATGCGATCGGCCAGCAGGGCCCGGTTGGCCAGGTTCGTCAACGGGTCGTGGAAGGCCTGGTGACGGAGCTGGACTTCGAGCTCGACCCTCTCGGTGATGTCCGCGAAGTTGGCCACCACCGCCTCGATGGACGGATCGGCCAGGAGGTTGCGCAGCACCAGGGCGCACCAGCGCCAAGTCCCGTCGGCCGCCACCATTCTGACGTCGGCTCGGGCGATGGTGTCGGGGGAGCGCATCATGTCCTCCCACCGCCGGGCCAGGAGGTCGCGGTCGGCCGGATGGAAACAGTCGGCCGGGGACTGCCCGACCCAGTCCCGAGGCGAATATCCGAGGACCCGTTCGAGCGACGCGCTGGCGAAGGTGACCAGGCCCTGGGTGTCGAGGACCACGACCACGTCGGCCGACTCCTCGACCAGGGACCGGAATCGCTCCTCGCTCGACCGCAGGGCCTGCTCGGCCCGGCGGAGCCGGTTGGAGACCCAGCTCACGGTCTCCCCGACGAGGACGCAGGCGGGAAGGGCATAACCGGCCGAGGCCAAGGCAACGGCCGGGTGGTGTCCTCCGAAGGCCAGCGGCAGCAGGTAGGCCACCGCCAGCAACGGGGCACAGGCCAACGACCAGCCCTGGGGATGTCCGAGCCCGATCCAGACGAAGATCACCATGAAGAACAGTCCGTAGAGGAACCCGTCGTAGCCGGTGAAGTAGTTGTGGCAGGCGACCAGGGTCATGGCCACCGGGACCAGCCAGATGGTGGCCGGGCGGCCCCACCGGTCCCAGGGCAGGAACCAGATGATGGCTCCGGTCAAGGCGGCCGTCAGGCCGATGCCCACCAGACCCCACCGGGAGGCGCCGGCCTGGAAGGGGAGCGAGGGCGCCATGACGGTGACCAGGGCCCCGCAGAGCACGAACAGGGCAGAGGAGATGCGCCCGACCACCCGGGCCGAAAGCACGTCCGAGGTGCCTGGGTCCAAGACCCAGCCGGGTAGACGTAGAAGAGGGTGAGCTTGCTGTTCAGCCCCGGCCCGATTTGCCATGCCGGTAATACATCGGCCCGTCACGGCGCGTACTAAAGGGCAGCACGTCTCGAAGAGGAAGGATTCGACGCAAACTGGCCGTATCGGCCGCGCGGTCAGTCCAGAAGGTCGGGCTGTTCGGCCACGATGCGGTCGTAGAGGGGCTGGAAGCTGAACCACCCGGCAAAGTGGCCGCCCACCTGACCCGCCGTCGTTTCCGCCTGGTCGGCGTCGATGAACACGGGCTTGCCCGCCGCCTCGGCCAGGAGCTGGACCTGGCAGGAGCGCTCCATGGTGATGAACCACCAGGCCGCCTCGTCCACGGAGTGGCCGACGGTCAAAAGCCCGTGGTTGCGCAGGATGGCGGCCTTGTTCTCGCCCAGGGCATGGGCGATCCGCTTGCCCTCCTCCACGTCGAGGACCACCCCGGTGTAGTCATCGAAGAGGGCGTGATCGTTGTAGAAGGCGCACACGTCCTGGGTGATCGGGTCGAGCAGGCGGCCCAGGGTCGACCAGGCCCTCCCGTAGGTGGAGTGGGAGTGGGCGGCGGCCACCACGTCAGGGCGGGCGGCGTGAACCTGGGAGTGGATGGCGAAGGCGGCCTGGTTGACCGGACCGTCGCCTTCCACCACCGTGCCGGTGTGATCGACACAGATGAGGTCGGAGACCTTGATCTGGCCGAAGTGCTGCCCGAAGCGGTTGAGCCAGAAGCGGTCGGGGAACTCCGGGTCCCGGGCGGTGATGTGGCCGGCCACGCCCTCATCGAATCCGCATTTGGAGAACATGCGGTAGGCGGCGGCCAGGTGCTGCTTGCGGTAGAGGCGCTCTTCCTCGACGGTCTCGAACTGCGGGAACGGAGCCACGGCGGCCTCCTAATAGGTCACGGACGACGTGTGCAGTGTACGAGAGGGGCGGGCCGGTAGCTTCGCCGGCCGTGAGGCGGACCACGCGTCGTGGCGGGCGGGGATCCCAGCGTTCCCGGACGCCCCGGGCCGCTCGGTGGCCGGCTCGGCGCCTGGCCGGGGCCCTCCTCGGGGTGGCCGTGCTGGGCGGGGTGGCTTATGGCCTTTCCCGGGCCGTCCAGGTGGCGGTGGGACCGACCTCCACTTGCACCTTCTCCGGGTCGTATGGACCTCCCTACAGCCTTGATCCTGTACAGGCCCAGGAGGCCTCGGTGGTGGCTGCGGTCGGCGGGCGCCTCGGTCTGCCCGACCATGCCGTCACCATCGCCCTGGCCGCCGGTCTCCAAGAGACCCACCTGCGGGACCTGCCCTACGGGGACCGCGACTCGGTGGGCCTGTTTCAGCAGCGCCCGTCCGAGGGCTGGGGCACCCGGGCCCAGCTGCTCGACCCCAACTACGCCGCCACCGCCTTCTTCCAGCATCTAGAGCAGGTGCCGGGCTGGACCCAGCTGGCAGTGGCCGATGCCGCTCAGGATGTCCAGCACAGCGCCGACGGCACCGCCTATGCCGCCTGGGCCCCCGAGGCGAGGATCCTGGCCATCGACCTCACGGGGGAGTCACCCGCCGGCGTCTCGTGCCGGCTGACCGGCTACGAGGGCGTCGCTCCGCCCGCCGGGGCCCTCACCGCGGCCGGGGAGAGCGAGCTCGGCATCAATCCATTCGGCCCCGACCCGGGCCCCCGGGCCGGCTGGCGTATAGCCGCCTGGCTGGTGGCCCACGCCTACGCCTATCACCTGCCCTCGGTCAGCTACCAGAACCGCACCTGGACCGGCGCCTCGGGGCGTTGGGAGGCCCGGGCCTCATCCGATCCGGCTTCCGTGAGGCCGGGTCAGGCCGGGTGAGGCCGGGTGAGGCCGGACTGCTCCTCGAGGCCATGGCGGTCCCGAGGAGCAGTCCGGCGGCTATCCCGACGATTGACCCGACGATTAAAGGGCCTCGTCGCCCCTCTCGCCCGTGCGGACACGGACAACGGCCTCGACGGGCAACACCCAGACCTTTCCGTCGCCGATGCTGCCGGTGGCGGCGTTGGTGACGATGGACTCGACCACCTCGTCCACCTGGGCGTCACTCACGAGGATCTCGACCCGCAGCTTGGGGACGAAGTCAACCTCGTACTCGGCGCCCCGGTAGACCTCGGTGTGTCCCCGCTGACGGCCGAAGCCCTGGGCTTCGGTAAGGGTCATCCCGGCGATGCCGAGTGACTTGAGGGCCTCCTTCACCTCGTCGAGCTTGAAGGGCTTCAGTACTGCCACGATCAGCTTCATTTTGTGGTTGTGCTCCCTTTTCTTCGCTCGACTCGGTCAGTCTGTGGTCTCGGCCGGTGGTGGTGGCGGTAGTGGTGCGGTATCTCGTCTGGCCCCTAGACCAGCCAGAGCGAAGGCGCCGGCGCCGGGCCCACCGCCTCCGACCCGGTGGGCCAGGGGCTCATCGGGGAAGGCCTCCTCGTCGTGGATGGCCAGGTCACCGATCTCCAGAATCTCGTCCTTGTAGCGGGCGCCCCGCAGGACCAGGCTG
>DATLUK010000027.1:0-2160 GCA_035533195.1 Acidimicrobiales bacterium
GCCATGCGAGCGGTGGTGGACAACCCCGGACTGGCGGCCATGGCCGGGGCCCGGCCCAATCGCATCGCCCAGTTCTCCTGGGCCCTGGGCGCCGCTCTGGCTGCTCTCGGTGGAGTCCTACTGGCACCTCTGCAGGGCGCACTCAACATCGATCTGCTGACTCTGACGGTCATCCTGGCCATCGTTCCCGCCGTCATCGGCCGGCTCCGCAGCCTGCCCCTCACCGTGGCCGGCGGGCTCGTCATCGGGCTGGCTGTGACCTACGCGGTGGGCTATCTCCCACCGGACAGCTTTGTGGCCAAGGCCCAGACCGCCATACCCATGGTCATCCTCTTCGTCGCCTTGGTGCTGCTCCGACAGGAGCGGCTGCGCAGCGGCCGGGTGACAGGCATGACCATCGCCCGGGCTCCGTCGCTGTCCCGATCCCTTGTGGCCGCCGGAGTGTTCATAGTCGTCGCCGTGGTCGTCTCCGAGCTGGTATCCGGGGTCAACCTGGGAACCGCCACCCGTGGGGTCGTGTTGGGCATCGCTTTTCTTTCCCTGGTGCTGCTGACCGGCTACGCCGGGCAGGTTTCCCTGGGTCAGATGACCTTCGTGGGAACGGGCGCCTACGCCATGGCCCACCTGGGCCACCACGGATCCCTGGTCGGGGTGCTGGCGGCGGTGGCCGTTTCCGGAGGCCTCGGGGCGTTGGTGGCGATATTTGCCGTGCGCCTCCGGGGGCTGTACCTGGCTCTCTCCACTCTGGCTTTTGCCTACGCAATGGATTACATCTTCTTCGATCAGCACTTCGGTCCTTACGGTTCAGGGCTTTCGGTGGACCGCCTGCATGTCCCCGGACTCGACACCACCTCGGACAAGGGTTTCTTCATCCTGGGGGCGGTCATCTTCGCCCTGGCCGGCGTCGGCCTGCTGGCTTTGCGCCGGGGCCGCTATGGCCGGCGCCTGGCGGCCCTCAACGACTCGCCCCAGGCCTGCGCCACCCTCGGAGTGAACATTGCCTACACCAAGCTGGCCGTCTTCAGCGCCTCGGCCGCCCTGGCCGGCCTGGCCGGAGCCCTATATGGCGGCCAGCAACATCTGGTCACCTCGGCCGACTTCCAGACCTTCAACAGCCTGGTCCTGCTCCTCCTGGTCCTGTTGGGAGGCAAGAGCCTGGTGTCCGGGGCGCTGGCCACGGCGGTGCTCTACGCCCTCTTTCCGGTCCTCCAGCAACACGTTCCCTCTCTGTCCAACATTCAATACGTCCTGGTCGGCCTAGGCGCCCTCACTCTCGGGCGCAATCCCGAGGGCCTCGGTGGCCAGATCACCCGGCTCCGTGACCTCCTGGTGGACCGGTCCGGGCGAGCGGAGTCGGGACCTGCATGGACCGTGGAGGGAGAGCGGCTTGTCGGCGCCGACGGCTGAACCGGCTACCGGCGCCAGCTCGGTCGGCGGAACCGAAGTCGGGGACGGGGACGGAGTCGTCCTGCGGGTCGAGGATGTCTCGGTCAGCTTCGGCGGGATTCGAGCCCTGCACATGGTGAGCTTGGCCGCCGGCGCCGGCGGGGTAACCGGTCTCATCGGGCCCAACGGGGCCGGTAAGACCACCCTGTTCAACGTCATAACCGGCCTGGAAAAGCCGGCGCAGGGCCGGGTCCGCCTGGGTGGCGCCGACCTGTCCGGAATGGCACCGCACAGACGGGCCCGGCTGGGCATGGCCCGAACCTTCCAGCGGCTCGAGGTCTTCGGCAGCCTGTCGGTAAGGGACAACATCCTCACCGGGGCCGAGTTCCACCGGTCGTGGTCGCGCCATGCCGAGGATCCCGCCTCGGTGACGGAGGAGATCCTGGACCGGGTCGGACTGCGGGCGGTGGCCCATCTCCGGGTTGACGCCATACCCACCGGTATGGCCCGGCTGGTCGAGTTGGGACGGGCCCTGGCCACCCGGCCCAGGCTCCTCCTCCTGGATGAACCCGGGTCGGGACTGGACGAGAACGAGTCCGAGGACCTGGGCCGCCTGCTGATCGAACTGGGCGAGGCCGGTGTGGCCGTCCTCCTGGTCGAACACGACGTCGACCTGGTCATGCGCATATCCCGGACGGTCTTCGTCCTCGACTTCGGACGGATCATCGCCTCGGGATCGCCATCGGAAGTCCAGGCTGATCCTCACGTTCGGGC
>DATLUK010000028.1:0-2200 GCA_035533195.1 Acidimicrobiales bacterium
GTGAAGCTGTCCTCGGCGGTGGAGACCTACATCCTCGAGATCGCCCAGGCCACCCGCAATGAGCCGGCCCTGCTGCTGGGGGCCGGGCCCCGGGCCTCCATCGCCCTGGCCAAGGCGTCCCGGGTCATGGCCGCCGCCGACAGCCGCTCCCAGGTCTACCCGGAGGACGTCAAGGCCCTCCTCACCCCGGTCATCGGCCACCGGGTCATGCTCACTCCCGATGCCGTGCTGCGGGGCGACTCGGTTACCGACATCCTCGAGCGGGTGGTGGGGCGTATCAAGCCGCCCATGGCGGCGGGCACCGGTTCGGCCTCCGGACTCGACACCGGCCGCGACGCCGCCGACGGCGGTGCTGACGGAAACGATGCCAACGGAAACGGCGCCACCGCCGCCCCCCGCCGAGCCACCACCCGCCGCCGGCCGGCGGCCGCAGGGACGCGATGACCCTGGTCGACCCGACCGGGACGACCGCCGGCCCAGACGGCGCCGACACCACGCTCGGAGCCGGGGAGGCAGTAGTGGCCGAGCCCGTCACCCTGGCCGTGGCCCGCTCGGCCGCCGCCAACGGGATGCTGTCCCGGCTGCAGAAGACCATCGAGCGCCTGACCGGGCTCACCTGGTCCGGCCTGGCCCTGGTGGTGGTGATGGTCCTGTCCTGGCTGCTGGGGCGGGTGGTCGGGGGCCGGCCCCTCTACCTCATCTCCTACGGACTCCTGGCCGTGCTGGTGTTCTCCTTCGTGGCCGGACGGCGCCCGCTGGCCCTGGAGGGCGAGCGCTCGGCTGCCCGCCCCCGCCTGTCCGAAGGCGAGACGGTGGAGATGACCGTGGTCCTCCACGCCGCCCGCCGCCTCAGCACCTTCATCCTGGAGGAGCGGATGCCGGCCGCCCTGGGTGACACGGTCCAGGTGCCGGTGCCCGTGGCCGAAGCCGGAACCCCGGTGGCTTTCACCTACCCGTTGACGGCGCGGCGCCGCGGTTCCTATGAACTCGGACCACTGGTGGTGCGCTGGGGCGACCCCTTCGGCCTCACCCGCCGGGAGGCGGAGCTGGCCGGAACGGTCGAGCTGCTGGTCCACCCCGGCGTGGAGTCGGCCGAAGACCGGCCCCTCACCCGCATGTTCGAGGACCCCCCGGTCCGCCCGCCCATCTCCCGGCCCTGGCCCCAGGGTCTCGAGTTCTACGGGATGCGGCGCTACTCGCCCGGTGACGACATCCGCCGCATCGTGTGGCGGGCCTACGCCCGGACCGGACAGCTCCTGGTGCGCGAGGCCGAGCAGGGCATCACGGACCGGGTGACCGTGCTGCTGGACCAGGATGCCGCCAACCACACCGGCGGTGACCCCAGCGCCTCTTTCGAGGCCGGGGTGAAAGCGGCCGCCTCGGTGGGGGTGCGCCATCTGCGCGACGGTTTCTCCATCACCCTGGAGGGCAGTCAGGCCCCGCTCCTGGCCCCGCTGCGCAGCTCCAGCGCCCGGGTCGAGTATCTCGATGCCCTGGCCCGGGTCGAGCGGGTGCGCAACACCCCCCTGCACGAGGCCATCCAGCGCACCGCCGCCCGGGTGGCCCGCAACCAGCACCTGGTCCTCATCACCCCCCGCCTGGATCCCAAGGCCGCCGCCGCCCTCGACCTACTCCTCCAACGCGGTCTGTCCGTGCTGGTGGTGGCCCTCCTCTACGGCGAAGAATCCTTCGACTCCCTCGCCCGCGCCTCCGCCCTGGGCGCCTCCGTGGTCGAGATCCGGCCCCGGGTACCTCTGTCCATCGCCTTCCGCCATCAGGTGGGGGCGGGAATGATGCGATGACCCAGGTGCTCGATCCGACCGCGGACGGCCCGGGGCCGTCAGAGCGCGACGACGGGGCCGGGCTCTCCAACGTGGTGGTGTCCCCCCACCTGTTGGGAACCCTACCGGGCCCGGAGGGGGCCACCCCGGGCAGAGTCGTGCCGGGCGACGGCACCGGCGCCGCCTCGCTCCGGACCGCCACCGGACCGGCGGCGGGCTCCGACACCCCGGCAGTGGCGGCCGGCGGTATGCGGCCCCTGGCCGTGGCCTTCCTGTCGGGCGCGGCGGCGGCCCTCACCACCGGAGGCATCTTCGGGTCCTGGCCGGCCCGGCTGCTGGGCGTGGTGGCCGTCGGGGTCGGTGTGGCCTGGGCCGGCCTGGGCGTGCGCCGGCCCGAACGGCGCACCCTCGTCCAGATC
>DATLUK010000029.1:0-10329 GCA_035533195.1 Acidimicrobiales bacterium
TGGGATGGCACTGTCTACCGCCACCGGTACTCAGCAGAAGGCGTGGTGGTGCCGGAGTTCGCCTGCGCCGCCTGCCTGGGGGGCCTCCCCGAGTTCCACCCCGAGGACATCCACCTCGCCCAGGCGTCGGCGGGATAGGAGGGTTGGCGCTAGGCGAGCGCTAGACCCCCATGGCCTCACGGCACGGCCAGCATATGAAAGCATGCGCGCACCCAGGCTTTCGGGCCACGAGCCGAGCGCTGTCGTCGCGGGATGGTCCTGCACGGTGGTTCAGGTTCGGAGGCGGCCGTGGATCCTCGAGTGGATGGTCACGGGGCGGTCGTGGCGGATCCGTCGTCCGGTGACGACGTCCATCGGGATGAGCCGGTAGCAAGTCCGATCTCCACCGGCCCAGGGGGTGAGGTGCGCACGGCGTAACTCATCCAGCTCGCTCGGGTCGCTAACCGGGCGGCAGTATCCTACGACCAGCACGCTCCAGCCCTCGTGGGCGAAGGTGTCAAGGTCGTCTACCTCAAAAGCCACCACCGTGTCCCGGGTGGCGGCGTCCAACTCCCCACCCGAACGGGTGACGAAGAGGATCTCATCGTCGCGAACGACGTAGTTGACCGGGAACACCGCAGGCAGGGCGCGCACCGTGGCGCCGATCCGGCCCACGGCGCGCAACCCCAGGAGCCGGATACAGTCATCTCGGCTCAGTGTGTCCAGGTAGTCCCCGGAATCCGCGCCGCGCATGGCGCTGGGCTCAGCTTGGGAGGTGCTCCTGCCGGCGGTAGGGGCGTCCCGCGAACCGGCCATGGCCTTCAGCTCCTGGCGCCGGTCAGGTGATGGACCTTGGGGCAGCGCACCCGGAGCCCCAGCTCGCAGGTCGAGCACTGCCACCGGTCACTACCGGCGATCCTCCACAGGGCGTTGCCGCAGTCGGGACAGCGGTCCTGCCAGACCGAGCACTCGGTGCCGGTCAGCCGGTGAGAGCCGAGCGGACAGCCCCGGGCGTAGCAGGTTGGCCAAGCCGGGTCGGCCACGATGCAGTCGACCGGGCACTTGGGTATGCAGAGGCCGCAGTCGTCGTAGGTGTAGGGGTCTATGGAGAAGATGCCCAGGAACGAGTCGGTCTTGCTCAACGCCCCAGTAGGACAACTGTACTCACAGCCCCCGCAGCCGATGCAGGCGTCCTCCAGGACCCGAAGGCTCATTCTCTCATCCCCCCGTGATCAGGCCCTTCCATGTTCTGGGTCGCCACGACGCCAACACCACCTCTCGGACCTCGAGCGCTCCAGGTCCGTTGTAACCCGGCCGAGGCGCTCCCGGTAGGGTCGAAGGTCCCGGCGTCGCCCCGAGCCGGCCAGACCCGAGCCTGCAGGCCCACCGGTCCCGGCTACCTCCCCGATCTAACCGCGGCCTCCCGACCGGCACTTCTGCGCCGGTTCCCGGGACCTGCCGAGGTGGCCTCGGAACGACATCGGGACGAGCTCGCGCCCCTGCTCGAGACGGCCCTCCCCAAGGCGGTTGTCCGTGGTGCAGACCCAGGTCGGACAGGCGCGGTGGGCTTCGGGCGCTGCGCTTTTACGCCCACCAGCTGGTCATCTGGTGGGAGCAGGACCGATCCCAAGCACAGCTCGGCTTCCTATTGGCGGCCACGCTGTTTGGAGATCAGCCGGCGGCGTTCTGCGGTGATGGGACAGCCACACTTGCTGAGCATGGCCTCTCCGCCGTCGACCTGCAACGATCCGAGCTCGCCCCTCTCGGGCCGTTACCGTCCCCCCCTCGGGTCCGCTGCCAGGTACTGACTCCGGGCTGCTCACTCATGTGGCCCACGCCACGGTGCACTCCCTGCTCCGACGGGTCGACCGGGTGCTCGAGGAGGTCCCGGCCGATTGGCGTTCCTGGCTATCGGACGGGACCACGGTGGCGCCCTGAGTTGCCAACCGAGATTCGCTGACGGGAGTGTAGGCGCCGGTGATTGCCAGCCGAACCGACCTGGGTTCAGGTTGAAAGGATGCTCACGCACATAGCGGCAGCGTCATTGCCCAGCGCACCACCGCCGTTGTGGCTAAGGCCAATTCGCGCATCGGCCACCTGCCGTGGCCCAGAGCGACCCTGCAGCTGCTCGCTCAGCTCCACGACCTGGGCCAGACCGGTGGCCCCGACCGGATGTCCCTTGCGCAGTAGCCCTCCGGAGGGGTTGACCGGGACGCGTCCGCCGAGGCAAGTGTCCCCGGAGTCGATGAGCTTTCCACTCTCGCCCTTGGAGCACAGCCCGATCTGCTCGTAGGCCATCAGCTCCGCAGGAGCCGTCGCATCGTGGCACTCGATCACGTCGAGATCCAGAGGGTCCACCCCCGCCTCCTCCAACGCCTCGGCGCTGCAGATCTCGGCCAGGCCTGGCTCGTCGCTGGTGTGGTCCCACCCTGAACGCAGGACGCTGGCCAGCACCCTCACCGGCCTGGTGATGCCGAGGCGGGTGGCCCGGCGCTCACTGACGATGACCGCAGCCGCCGCCCCATCCCCGATGGGGGAGCACATAGGACGGGTCAGGGGCGCGGCTACAAGCGGAGCGGCCAGGACGTCTTCTACGCTCAGGACCTGGCGGAACTGGGCTCGGGGGTTCAGGCTGCCGTGGAGTGAGTTTTTGGCCGACACGCCGGCCAGCTGCTCGACGGTGGTGCCATACAGATCCATGTGCCGGCGCGCCGCCGCGGCGTAGATGTCCATGAACATCGATCGGTTCACTCCGGCCTGCGGGCCGGTACTGGGTGTACCTCCGACGCGGGACCGCTCCTCGAGGGACCTGAGGATCTCCTGGAGAGCTTCCACGTCCACTGCTCCGGTGAAGGCCGCAAACGATTTTGACTTGTCGGGGTCGTACAGCTTCTCCACGCCCAGGGCCAGCACGACGTCGTAGAGACCCCCGGTCACCATGGCAGCCGCCTGCTGAAACGCAGTCGAGGCGCCGGCACAGGCGTTCTCCACGTTGATAACGGGTAGCCGCCCCAAACCGATCGACCGGAGCACCACCTCACCCCTGATGCATTCCTGCCCGCTGATGAGCCCAGCGGCCGCGTTGGCCACGTAGGCGGCGTCCAGATCCCCAGGCTCGAGTCCGGCGTCGGCCAGAGCTGCCCGGGTGGCCTCGGCGCCGAGAGACTTGAGTCCCCGGTCGAGGTGCTTACCGAAGCTGGTCATACCCACACCCGCCACCACCGCGTTCATTCGCATCAGCTACCTCACTTCGACGGAGAGACCGTTCAGAACAGGCCGTGCCCTTTCAGCCCCAGCGCATTCCGGAGGTACTCGAGCTCGGCCTCCCGGTAGGGACGTGGAGCGGGAGAGCTGAACACGCCGTCCCTGGTGAGCTCCTCAACGACCTCGGTGGAGCGGGGAAAGGGCTCCCCGAACTTGTTCAGGTGAAAGAGTTTCTCGAAGGGCTGCCTGGGGCGCTGCCCTCCGGCCTCAGGATTCTCGGCCGGATAGCCGACCGTCTGTAGCAACAGGACCCGAGCTGACTCGGGTAGCCCCAGGCGCGTCTTTAGCTCCTGGGCCTTGGGCGTTCCCAGACAGCAGGTACCCAGACCCTGCTCGAAAGCCATCAAGGTCGCCTGGGCAATACCCTGACCGCAGTCGATCTCACCCAATCCCGGCGCCTTGAGGCCGTCGCGGATCGACTCGAAAAACGGGATCAGCTTCTCTTCCAGGGCCTGTTCCTTCTCTGGGCCGAAACCGAGAGCACCGGCCGCCAACAACTCGCGGAGGCGGTCGGCCTGCTCATCGACCGCGGCGGTATCGAGATACCAGACGATCACCACTGGCGCCAGCTTGATCTGGAAGCCTGCTACAGGTGCGAAGAGCGCCTCCAGCACATCGGGGGGCACCTGATCACGCACGACGACCACGGCCCGCAGGCTCTGCACGTTGCCCCAGTGCGATGCCAGCCGTGCGGCCTCCAGCATGCGTTGGATCTTCTCCATCTCCACCGGCTGGTAGGGGCGTAGAAAGCGGGTCGATCGGCGCCGGCCAATGACCTCACGAAGTTGCATGGTCCCTTCTTTCCCTCACAGTCGTGAGGCGGCGACGATCCCGAGGACCTCGTTGCAGCCGTCCTCGATCATCGACGCCCGGGCGTCCCGGAGAAGCTTCTCAACCGGATACTCACGACTGAGCCCGTTGCCTCCGAAAATCTGCACCGCCTCGCTGGCCACCTCAAAGGCGGTGTTGGTGGCGAAGACCTTCGAGGCCATCGAGTACTGCACGAGCGGCGGATTGGTGGCATTGAACACCGCCGCGTGGCGGGCCAGAGCCCGGGCGGCCTCAACTTTCATGAACATCTTGAACAGCCGGCTCTTGACGCTCTGGTGCTCGAAGATCGCGGCCCCTCCCTGCACCCGGGTGTGAGCGTAGGCCAGGGCGTGCTCCAGAGCAGCACGGGCGACGCCTACGAAGCAGGTACCCATCCCGGCGTTGGCCATCGTCAGCACCGCCTCGACCGTCAGCGGGTAGGTGTCCGGGCCGACGACCATGTACTCCGACGGTACGCGGACGTCCTCGAAGAAGATCTGCCCCTGGTTGAGCGCACGCTGACCGAGCTTGTCAAGGGGCTTGCCTCGGCTGACTCCGGGCCGATCGAGGGGGACCAGAACCACGCAGCCCCCAGCCAGACCCTGTCCCTCCTCCAAGGTGCAGAAGAGAGCTGCAGCGGTGGCGATGGTGCCGTTGGACACCCAAGCTGACTTCTGTCCGTTCAGGATCGTCTCATCACCGACCCGGCGGGCCACGCAGTTGGCCTTGAGCTCTGGGTCGTGGAAGTGGCGCTCGGTGAACGCCAACACGTCACTCCCGTGGTCGGGCTCGGTCACTGCCCAGCAGCCGACCGAGTCCTTGAACTCCTCAGCCAACTCAGGTTTGCCGGACACGGCCGCCAACATCCGGGGAAAACCAGCCACGCCGAGACTGATGGCCAGGCCGGCATCCCCCCAGCCCAACTCCTCACTGACCACGGCTCGCAGGCGCGCTCTGACTTCAGGCTCCAGGCTCGGATCCCCCTCCAGGACGTCAAGGCCCAATTCGGCGTGGCGGTGGAACACCGACCAAAACACCGAATCAGGGCGAATGACGTCGGCGGGGTCCGCCAGCTTGTCCAGGGCCGCCCCCGCCGGCCGCATGACCTCCTCGGCAAAGCGGTGAGCGATGTCCCTCACCTCCGTCTCGATCTCACGCAAGGACTCAATATCAACGCTCGTCACGATCGCCTCCTCGGTCGAACCAGTCCGTCGCACGCCGCCTACGAACCTCCGAACCTGGGGCAACTGTGGCCCCCGGCCGGTAGCCGGTCTGCACAGCCATGTCCTTGAGACACTACGACGGCAGGCGAAAGTAGAACAGGGCCCTTCGGCCCTAAACCGATGCCTGCCGGTCCCAGGTGGAAGGGCCGACGCCCCGCTGCTTGAGCTCGGCCTTGCGCACCCGGTGGGTGGCCGTCTTGGGCAGGGAGGGACTGAACTCTACGAAGCGGGGCACCGCAAAGGAGGCGATGCGCTCGGAGGCAAAGCCCACCAACTCCTCGGCCGTGAGCCGGGCGCCCTCCCGGAGCACGACGACAGCCATGACCTCGTCCTCGGCCAACTCGGAGGGCACGCCGAATACGGCCGACTCCACCACGGCGGGATGCTGTTCCAGTACCCGCTCGACCTCCCAGGACGAGATATTCTCTCCTCGTCGGCGCAGCGTATCGGCCTTGCGGTCGACGAAGAAGAGGTTCCCGTCCGGATCGGCCCGGACCAGATCCCCCGTGTGCAACCAGCCACCCCGGGTCTTGGCCCGGCTGGCTCCGGGGTCCTTGTAGTACTCCACCCGGTGACTACCGGGTTCCTCGATCCGAAAGAGGAGTTCACCTGCCAGGCCAACCGGGACGTCGCCGTTCTTCTCGTCGACGATCCGCCAACGCCCGGTCGGCCGGCCGATCGAGCCCCGGGGGGACTGCCCGAAGTTGATCGTCGCGAACCCTCCGCCATCGACCGCGGCGTAGGCCTCGACCAGGCGTATTCCGAAACGCGCCTCGAACTCGGCCCAGATCGATTCGGGGCACGCCGCGCTCAGGACCACACGGACCGGGTTTTCGGCATCGTTGGGACGCACCGGCTGCTTGACGAGGATCGGAATCATGGCCCCGAGGGCGTTGAAGGTCGTGACTCCGTAGCGGCGCGTCTCTTCCCAGAACCCGCTGGCCGAGAATCGCCGGGCCAGCACCATGGGCAATCCGGCAGCCAGGGCCCGCACCGTGGTGAGCCAGAGAGCGTTGGCGTGGAAGAGGGGGAGGCACGTGTAGAGCACGTCGTTGGCCTCCAGGCCGATCCCGAGCGGTCCGCCGCCCCCGACGCTCAGGCTGCGATACCGCGAAACGACCCCTTTGGCGGGCCCCGTGGTTCCCGAGGTGTAGATGATCGTGCTGATGGCTTCGGCATCGATGGCCGGGGCAGGGTGGTCGTGGCGATTGCTGGCCAGGTCGGCCAGCCGGTGCCACCCGGCGGTAGGGGGCCGCTGGGCTGATGGGCCGGATCCCTCGACGATGAAGGATCGGAGCTTGGGAAGCCCACCCGCTACGGCAGCTACGGCCAGGGCCTCCTCGGGACCGCACACGAGCACCTCTGCGTCGGAGTGGTCGATGACGTGGCGCAGCCCCTCTCCTCGCAGGGCGATGTTGACAGGGACCGCATAAGCCCCCAGCTTCTGGGTGGCCAGGTAGCTGAAGAGCCATTCGGGGCAATTCGGCATGTCGATGGCCACGCCGGTTCCGGGTCCCACCCCCAGCGACGACAGGCCGTTGGCCACCCGGTTCGACTCCTGGTCGAGATCGGCGAAGGAGTACGTGCGCCCCTCGAAGAGCAGGAAGGGAGCTCGACCCAGCCGCTGGGCCTGGGACTCGGCCATCCCGGCCAGCGTGACCAGCGGGGCCGAAGTCGTCTGTCGGCTGTCTACGGGCTGTGGAAGTGTGGACATGGCCTCCCCCGGTGCGCGGGCCCCAGCCCGCCTAATGGTAAGAGTGACCCTGATCCCCCGCCAGGGAACAAAGGCCCTATCCGATTTTCCTTCTTGCGCCATGCCCGGCCACATGTTGAGGTTGGTTCCGTGCCAGGGCCGACCGTCACGATCCTCTGCGGCGGGTTCGGCGCGGCCCGCTTCCTCCCCGGTCTCGTGGCTGCCGTTGGAGACGCCGGGGAGGTGACCGCCATCGTCAACACGGGCGATGACACCGAATTCCACGGTCTGCACGTGTGCCCCGATCTCGATTCGGTTCTCTACGCCTTGGCGGGATGCTTCGACGAGACGCGGGGGTGGGGGCCCGAGAGTGACAGCTTCCACGTGCATGCGGCTCTGCGGCGCTACGGATCCGACTGGTTCACCGTCGGGGACCAGGACCTGGCTCTGCACCTGCGCCGGACGGAGTTGCTGCGTGCCGGAGCCACCCTGACCGGGGCCACCCGTGCGATCGCGGCGGCCTGGGGGGTGCGCTCTGCCCTTCTACCGGTCACCGATGACGCCCTGGCCACCTTCGTCCACACCGCAGACGGGACCCTCTCCCTCCAGGAGTACCTCGTGGTCCACCGGGCTGGCCCTGCCGTCACCGGGGTCGAATACGTCGGTGCTGAGCAGGCCAGAGCCACGCCGGAGGTCCTGGCCGCCATCGAAGGGGCCGAGATAGTGGTGCTGGCCCCCAGCAACCCTGTGATCAGCCTCGGGCCCATCCTGGCGGTGCCCGCCGTGCACGATGCCCTGGTGGCGCGGCGCGGACCGACGGTGGCGGTCTCTCCTGTTGTTGTCTCGGCTAGGGCGCGCACGGCTGCGGAGGACCAGCGCTACCGGGCCCGTGCCAGCCTCATGGGTGGCTGCGGCCTGCCCCACCGGCCCTCGGCGGTGGCCGACCTCTACGCGCCGTACATCGACGGCTTCGTGGTGGACGAGCGGGATCGGGACGAGGCCCGAGAGATGGCGAACCTAGGGGTACCCGTCCTGAAGGCCGACACCCTGGCCCCGCCTGGCCCCGCCCGGAGCGTGCTGGCCGGCCGGGTGTTGGCCTTCGCCCGTGACCTGGCCGCGGCGAACGGGCCGGGTCCCTACTCCCGTCCGACCCGGTAGTTTGCCACCTCCCGGTCCCAGGTTCCCCCGGTCAGACCCCGTCGGCGCAAGGCCCCGTAGTCCGGGCGCTGGGTTCCGGTCTTGGGCAGCTGGTCCACGATCTCCACGTAACGGGGCACGGCGTAGTAGGCCAGCCTCCCTCGGCAGTGATCGAGGAGGGCTTCTGGGTCGAGGCGCTCGCCCGGGCGCAGCACGACGATGACCTTCACCTCGTCCTCGCCCAGATCCGACGGCACCCCATGGGCCGCCGACTCAGCCACGGCGGGATGGGTGTTCACCGCCGATTCCACCTCCCACGCCGAGATGTTCTCGCCCCGTCGGCGCATCGACTCCTTCTTCCGGCCCCGGTAGTAGAAGAAGCCGTCGGTGTCGCGCTCCGCCAGGTCCCCGGTGTGGAACCAGCCGCCCTGGTAGGCGCGCGCCGTTGCCTCGGGATCGTTGTGATACTCGGTGGGCGGACCTCCGGGGCCCCGAAACACAAGCTCCCCTACCTGCCCCGGCTCAAGCGGTTGGTCGGCGTCATCGACCACCGCGAACTCCGTGTCCCCAACTGGCCGGCCCATCGAACCCACCCGGCCGGCATCGTTGAGCAGGAAGCCAGGGGCGTCGACCATGCCGAACCACTCCACCAGCTTTACTCCAAAACGGGTCTCGAACTGTTCCCAGGCCCACGGGGGGCATCCGGCAGAGAGAACCACCCGCACGGGGTGCTCGGCATCATCGGGACGCTCAGGCGTCTTGAGCAGCATGGGGATCATGCCGCCGAGGGTGTTGAACTCCACCGCCCCGTGCCGACGGCAGGCGTCGAAGTGCCCGGACGCGCTGAACCGTCGGCCCAGCGCCACCTGGCAGTCCAGTAGCACCGAACCCACGACCGTCACACCCATGGCGTTCCCGTGGAAGAGGGGCAGCGAGGTGTACATCACCTCGCCTGGGTGGACCCCGGTGGCACCCAGCACGCGGCCCAGGGCATTCAGGGAGCGGGGTCCGGGGCCACCGACGGATACCACCCCCTTGGGGGGGCCGGTGGTCCCGGAGGTGTATGTGATGGCGGGGGGTGGACGCCTCTCATGCTCGGAGGGCGCCGGGGGCTCCTCATCGGGCTGGTCCAACAGGTGATCCAAGGTGGTTGCGCCTCCAAGGCCAACCGAGCCACCGGCCGGCGATGCCGCCACTATCTGGCGCAGGGCCGGGAGCCGATCTGCCTTGGCGCGCACAGCCGGCAGCAGTTCGGCGTCACAGATTACGGCCACCGATTCTGAATCGGAGAGGATGTGCCAGAGCGCCTCACCCCGCTGGGCCGTGTTCACCGTCACGCTCGTGGCACCTATGAGCTCGGCTCCGAAGTGCACCCAGAGAAACTCGGGTCGGTTCGACAGCATGAGGGCGACCCGCTGACCCGGCTCCACTCCCATCTCGGCCAGCCCGTTGGCTGCTCTGTGCACGTTGGCCAGCGCCTGCGACCAGGTGTAGACGTCGTCCTCGAACCGGAGCCAGGGGGCGTCGGGATGAGCCTGCTCCCGCATTCGCAATAGCCCCACTATCCCTGGGCGGCCCGGTGGGGCCGGAACATCCACTTCGTGCATGGCCAGGGCCCCTCCCTGTGCGCTCGACCCTTGCCGGGAAGGTTAGGGAACCCACCATGCGCTCACCAGGGCCGAAGGTCCCAACCGAGCGGTCCACAAGAGCCCGAGCCGGCAAACCCAGGTTAGACACCGTCACCGCCAACGGTGACCGGCGCACCCGCCCGGTTCAGCCCCCAGGGCCCTGTCATCGGCTCCGTGGTGGTGGCCGCCGACACCCCGGGCGCCCAGGAGCCGCCTCACCGTGGCCGCCCGGCTACGCCGGGCCGGCGAGGAGGACGTGGCGCTCATCGAGCCGTGCGGAGCCCACTACAACCAGCCGTTGTGGACCCTCGTCGGCGGCGGCGTGGTTTCCTGGTACCTCGCCACGGTGAAGGCGAGGATGGTCGGGACATCGATGGCGAAGACGGCCAGTGCCACGGTGAGCACGACCAGGGTGGCGCCCCGGGTATGGTCGAAGACGAAAACGTACTCGAGCATGCCGGCGATGACGCCGTAGGCCAGCAAGGCCCAGCGGGCGACCAGGAAGAAGGTCGGCCAGGAGAAGGGCCGGATGCGGCTCAGCATCGCCAGGTCGGCCAGGCTGAGCGCTCCGCCTCCGATCACCAGACCCTCCGCG